>DDCV01000131.1 GCA_002335845.1 Rickettsiales bacterium UBA1997
TTTTTTCATATAATATATTATATTGCCTACTAGATATGGACAGAATATTAAAAATATTACTATTCGGCCTAATAATTAAGCCAATTGCCTTTATAATATTGGGATTAAATATCAGGGGGCGAGATAAATTGCCATTAAATGGTCCTGCTATAATAGCAGCTAATCACAATAGTCATTTGGATGTAATGATTTTGATGAGTCTGTACCCCCTTTCCAAGATTCATAAAGTTAGACCAGTGGCTGCAGCTGATTATTTCTTGTCTAATAAATTATTAGCATGGTTTTCTCTTAAATGTATTGGCATCATACCCCTTGATAGAAGCGGCAAATCCAAAACAGAAGATTTGTTTTCAAAATGTCATGATGCGCTAGACAATAATGATATATTAATAATATTCCCTGAGGGTAGTAGAGGCAATCCGGAACAGATAAGTAGAATTAAAAAAGGGTTATTTTATTTAGCTAAAGATAGGGATGGCTTAGATATTGTTCCGGTAGTCATGCATGGCCTAGGAAAATCTTTACCAAGAGGAGAGGCCTTATTTGTACCTTTTAATTGCGATGTAATTATTGGTGACAAAATGCCAGAAAGTAAAAATTCTAATGAATTTACAGACGGTCTTTTGCGTCAATTCAATGACCTTTTGGGGCATTGTTTAACTAGGAATAGTTTAGATTAATAATTTTTCTATGTTACAAGAAATGACCTTACCTACAATTTTAATAATAATTTCTACTCTAATTTTTCTTATATGGGAAAGAGTTTGCCCTGGGCGTAAGTTACCAAGCTCATCTTTGTGGTATCTACGTTCGATCTCAATAAATTTTGTTCAACTTGGAATTACTTTGTTGATAGGGAAGTTGTGGATATCATTAGCAAATGGATGGTCTTTATTTTCTTTGTCTAGCTTAGGATTACCAGTTTATGAAGGATTTATTGGATGGTTTATAGGAACATTTATCTTTTATTGGTGGCATAGATTGAGACACAAGAAAGGTTGGTGGACAGTTTTTCATCAAATACACCACAGTGCTTCTCGTATTGAAGTATTAACGTCATTTTATAAACATCCACTTGAAATATTAGTTGGTTCTTTACTGACTACATTTATTCTTTTTCCTATTCTGGGCTGCTCATTAATTGGTGGTTTTTGGTATAACTTCTTTGCCTCTACTGGTGAATATTTTTATCATGCTAATGTAAAAACACCAAAATGGCTTAGATATTTTATTCAGACTCCAGAGCTACATTCAATACATCATCAGCTTGATGTTCATAAATATAACTTTAGTGATATTCCTTTGTGGGATAGGATATTTGGTACATATAAAGATTCTGTTACTTTTACAAAGAGATGTGGTTTTCCTAGAAGAAATGAGCTTAAAATATGGTCAATGATGAAATTTAGAGATGTTTATGATGATTAATATTTTGTATGGGAACGGGTTATTCTTGGGCACTAATTGCCAGGATCATCTTGGTGACAATGTCCAAAAAGCAATACTGTTTCTCATCATAGCTTGCTAAAGCCTAGAATTAATAATAGATTTTATTTAATTCTGTTCTAAAATAGTGCTATCCTAGCGGTAAAAAGACAGATTTAGAGCTTTATTTACGTAGAGATATACCATGTTGCGGCGTGGAGAATATATACGCCTAGGAAATATTAAATAAATGTTAAATGTCTATTATAACAACTAACAACAATAAGGCAGATAGAGGAAGTAAAAATCAAATAGCTGATTTGCCATTTTCTTACGAAATAGAGACTAAAAGAGTTTTGAAAAAGGCTGGAGAGGCGCGTTCGGCATTGGCAGAATTGAAGGGTGTTGCAACAACGATACCAAATGAAGGAATTTTGATGAATACTTTGCCTTTACAGGAAGCTCAAGATAGTTCGGAAATTGAAAATATTATTACTACACAAGATGAGCTTTATAAAAGTGATATTGAGTTAAGTCAATTTGCAACTCAGGGGGCAAAAGAGGTTCATAATTATGCGTCGGCACTAACAACGACTTATAAAAAAATCAAAGAGTCTGGCATTTTTACAAATGCTTACATAAAAGAAATTCAGGCAATGCTCGAGGGAAATGATGCTGGTTTTCGTAATCAAGCTGGAACGGCTTTAAAGAATGATAAAACAAAAGAGGTTATTTATACTCCACCTCAAAGCCTAGATGCTATTGAAAAGCATATGCGCAATCTTGAGCTATTCATCAATGATGATAGTATATGCGATTGGGATTCATTGGTAAAATTATCTGTTATACATCATCAATTTGAAAGTATTCATCCATTTTTTGATGGAAATGGCAGAACTGGTCGTATCATAATCATATTATATTTGATTCAAAAAGGTTTATTGGATTCTCCAATATTATATTTATCTCGCTACATCAATAGAAATAAAAGTGAATATTATCGTTTGTTACAAGCCGTAAGGGATGACTCTTCAAAAGCTGAAATTTGGGAAGAGTGGGTATTATATATACTTGAAGGAGTGCGTCAAACCTCAATTCAAACAACTAAGTTGATTAAAGAAATCAAAAGACTTATGCAAATCCATAAGGATAAAATACGCTTAGAGCTACCTAAAATTTATTCACAAGATTTGATTAACATTATTTTTAGTCATCCATATACAAAAATAAATCATGTAAAGGATGGTTTGGGAGTTGAGAGAAGAACCGCTTCTAAATATTTGGGCGAGCTTGAGAAAATAAACCTGCTTACGAAAATAAAGATAGGGAAAGAAAATTATTACATAAACAAAGATCTAATGACTTGTTTGGGTAATGTGCATGATATGTAAAAACATTGCACACGTTAAAATAACATGTGCAAGGAAATGGTTTTTTATGTACACGTTATTTTGACGTGTAAGTAAAATGGTGTTTTTGTGTTGTTATTGGGGTATTTTCTTTTTATGTACAAAGTCATGTATAAACTAAAATCTAACTTAGTCGAACCCTTATAAATAAAGACTCTATGGCACATATTTCAAATCCTACCCCCGCAACCAATCCCTCAGAGGCTTAGCCTCTTTTTCAATTTGTTATTAAAATTCATTAGCCCTCAAGCTGGCACTATTAGGCATGCAAATTGCTTTTCAAATCCTGATTTTACCCTTATACCAAATCCATCTTTAATTAAATCTTTGGCAAAATATTTTTGAATTTTAAAAGATATAAAATGAAGGTCCTCATAAAAACCTTATTTCCGCTTTATGACTTTGAAAAACAAAAATATTAAGCTGAAATTTAATCAATAAATCTTATTCGGCAATTTCTATAATAAGCTTTATCCTTAAAAAAATATAGTTAAAATCTAGACAATCTTTGCTAAATTATAAAAAAAAATTGGCATTATATGACATATAAAAAGATGATATTTAGTAGTAGATTGGTAGCATTATTAGTATTTCTTGTTTTATTGTTGCAATCCACGGTTAATGCGGCCGAGATATTCCTTATGGATGAAGAGTCTTTAAAAAAAGAGGCCTTAAATAGTCCTACTATTAAAAATATTAATGCTTCTTTTTTGGCTTCTAAATTTAGCGAAGCCCAGCTTTTAGAAAAATTTCAACCACAATTAGAAGGTGATATTAGTCACTTTGTGGCTCAACAAAATACCGTCGCGCCCTTCCCTATTACTTCGCCAATCAACAATCTATCTCTTGGTATTACTAAAGATTTCTCCACTGGAATGTCTCTGGGCGTGTTTAATATTATGAATAAAAGAAAATACGGATCATTTGGTAGTGATGCACGAACAACTCTAGCCGCAGAATTTAGCATGGATCTTTATAGGGACATTTTTGGTAGAACTTCTAAGGCTGAAATTTCCTACCTGTCTTTTGAAAAAGAGATTGCTCAAATACAAAGCAAAATTGATCAAAAAATATTTTTAATTAATCTAACCAAGATTTATTGGTCACTTATCTTAAATGAAGAGGCTCTTAAAATTTCTCAAAATCTCTTAAAAATATCGAAGAAACAAGAGCTTGATGCTAAAAAAAGATTTAGAGACAATATCGCTGATTCAGGCGAGGTCTCGCGTCAAATTTCACAAACATCTTCACGCCAAACTGATATTTATAATCTGCAAAATCAAAAAGAGCTTTATATTTTGAGCTTAAAAGAATTGTTGCCAACAATTGCCAACAAAAAAGTTGAGTTAAAGAAATATAATTTTGCTAAAAAAGAGCGAGAGATCCAAGATTTAATTAGCGCTATAAAATCTAATAAAAATCCGCCAATGAATCTCACCTATTATGATGATATTATAAAATACATTACCAAATCCTACAAACAGCAAAAGAAAATTACCAATTCTTATGCGGATGTTGACTTTGAGCTTTACTCCAGATATGAAAAATCGCAAAGAGATAACGCTATTTCAAATACTTTTGGCGATGTTCATAATTATCAAGATAATAATTACGAAGTTGGGCTGCGCCTAAAAGTTCCCTTAGGAAGCGCCAAAAAAAGCAGTAAAGCTATAAAAAAAGACATTGAAAGAGATCGATATTTTGCGAATCGCAACCAAAATATGGCAAAAATAGAGTCCTATCACAGTCAAACTATATTGAATATCAGCATTTTGACATCAGCTCTTGAGAGTCAAAAAAATAATATTTCTAATCTTAAAGAAAGTTTGAGAGTTAGTAATAAAAAATTTAATCAAGCTCGGATTCCTCTTAGAGATTTGATTGAAGATCAAAATTTATATTTTCAAAGCTTGCTAAACGCTGTTGGTCTAAAATCTTTGATAATAAATCAAGCCTTAAATTATGCGACAATCTTTACCGATATAGATTTATAAAAAATGCTGAAAATAACTAAATTCTTTATTGATAATCCCAAGCTTACTTTGATGTTTTCAATATTTTTTATCCTATTGGGAATTATGGGATTAAAAAATATGACTGCTGAAGCGAGGCCATCAGTTAATTTTGCTACTGCAATTATCACAACAAATTATGCTGGAGCATCAGCTGTTGATATTGAAACCAAAATTACCAAGCCAATTGAAGATGAAATCAGAACTGTTAGCGATATAAAAGATGTGCGCTCAATAAGTCAGCCTGGCTTAAGCACCATTATTATTCGTGTTGAGATGGATAAAAGAGGGGTCGATATTGATGATATCATGACTGATCTACAAAGGGCGTTAGACAGAACCTCTGGACTTCCTAATGATTTAATTGCGGCACCAAGATTCTTTGAGATGAATTCAGAAGAAATACCAGTGACAGTTATTGCAATTATTGGTAGCAATGAAAATCGTCAAAGAGATATTGCTGCCGATTTATTAAAAGATGATATTGAGGATAATAAAAATGTTAAATCAGCAAATCTAGAAGGCTATAATGAAAGGCGCTTTAATATTGAGCTTAATCCACAAAAAATGCTGGCGCTTAATATTGGCATTAACGAAGTTTTGCAAAAAATAAAAGAGCGTAATGTTAATATTCCAAGCGGCAATCTCAAATCAAAAACTGGGCAAATATTAACCCGTATTGAAGCCAAAATAAGCACAATAGAAGAGTTAGAAAATATTGTTATTCGCTCAAATTTTAGTGGCAGATTAGTTAATTTAAAAGATATTGCTGCTATTAAAGATGGCGAAGTTGAGCCAAATCTGATCACAAAATATAATGGTCAAGATGCTACTTTTCTTACTGTCACTAAAAAATCTAATAGTGATACCATAGAGTTAGTTAAATCGGTTAAAAAGAAAGCTCAGTCTTTTAGCGAGAAATATAAAGACAAATTATCTTTTCTTATTGTCTATGATGAGTCAAAAGAAGTGAAGACTAGACTTTCTATTTTATTGCAAAATGCTTTAATTGGACTCTTGATAATATTATTTTCTCTTTTTGTATTTTTACCAAAAAAAACAGCGATTTCTGCCGCTTTATCGCTGCCATTAATTATTATGGCAACCCTGGGTGCAATGGCTGTGATTGGAATAAATTTGAACACCATAACCATTTTAGCTTTGGTTATAGTCTTGGGAATGTTAATTGATGATAGCGTTGTTATCAGTGAGATTTTTAACAAAAATTGTAATCAGGGTTTAGAGCCTAAAGATGCAGCTTTACAAGCAATAAAAAAGCTATGGATTCCAATAACTGCAACTGTTTTTACAACTATTGCCGCCTTTTTGCCAATGCTGGTCACCACTGGCGTCATGGGAGCCTTTATCAAGTGGATACCTATTATTGTTAGTCTTGCACTTATTTTTAGCCTAATTGAATGTTTTTGGTTTCTACCTATGCGTCTTGCTTTATTTAGTGGCGGAGCAAAAAAACCTACAAAACAGGATAATGAAGTTGATTGGTTTCATAAATTTGAAATCAAGTTTGAAAAATTTATCTATAAAGCTGTTAATAAACGCTATTGGGTGTTGTTGGGATTTTTTGCAGTGATATTTATTTCTGGATTCATGCTTTTTAAAGCTAATAAATTTATTCTATTTCCATCAGATCAAACAGAAATATATGTGGCGCGCATGAAGATGGCTGAAGGCTCTAGATTAGAAAATAGCTCTAAAATAGTTAAGGAAGTTTCTGACATGGTTTCTGCAAAGCTAAAAGGTAAAGTAAATCATGTCGTGGGGCGAGCTGGAATAACTGATTTAAATGCATCAAGGCCAAGATATAGCGAAGGTAGTGATGTTGGATATTTGATGATTTATGTTAATGAAGATACAAAAAATAACATTTCCTATCGAGAAATTTTAAAAGAATTGCGTACCATTGATCACCCTGATTTAAGAGAGTTGATTTTTGAAACTCAAGAAGTTGGTCCTCCAGTAGGAAATGCTATTGAGGCTACTTTGAGATCAAATAGCGTTGAAGATATTGATCAAGTTGCAAACCTAATAATAAGCGATTTATCTAAAGTTACAGGAATTTCAGATCTTAAAACCGACGATATAATTGCCGAAAATGAAGTATTTATAAATATTGATTATGAAAAAGCAGATCGATTAGGTCTAGCGGTTGAGGAGTTGGGAAGCGCAATTAAAGCAGCTATTGCCGGTATTGCTATTTCTCAAATTACGCTAGAAAATAAAGAAGTAGATTTATTTGTTAATTTTGCCGAAAAATATCGTAGATCCGTGGCCGATTTATCGCAAATAAAAATAATGGATCAAAAAGGCAATTTGGTTCCACTAAATAATTTTGCAGATTTCAAGCTGCAAGATGGCTCGCCTTTCATAAAAAGATATGATTATAAAAGATCAAAAACCCTACTAGGCAATGTTGATGATGTCAGTATTACCTCTATTGAGGCTAATAAAATTCTTAAAGAATCATTTATAAAGCATTCAAAAAACTTTTCTGGAGTTTCTCTGGATTTTGGCGGCGTAGCCCAAAGCACTGGGGAATCATTGAGTAGTTTAAAAAATGCTTTTATTATCTCGATAATTGGCATTTTTGCACTTTTGATATTTTTATTTAAGAGCTATTTAAGGCCATTCATAATACTTACCACAATTCCATTAGGCTTATTTGGTTTTTCCATTGCCTTTTTCTTACATGGTAAACCCATTTCATTTATGTCGATAATTGGCATTGTGGGCTTAGGTGGGGTTATTGTTAACTCAGGAATTATTCTTATAAGCTATGTTTTAAAATTAGAACAAGAGAACAAAGGTCAAAATCTTCACCAAATATTAGCTCATGCTTCAGCAATGAGATTGAGATCGGTAATTATAACTTCTCTAACTACGATTGCTGGGCTAGCCCCTACCGCATATGGTATTGGCGGACAAGATGCTTTGCTATCTCCACTAACTCTATCAATGATGTGGGGACTGGCCGGAGGAACTATTTTAACATTAATTTGGGTTCCTTGCGCTTATGCAATATTAGAAGATATCACCAATATCAATTATCACAAATTAACATCGGTATAATTTTTTATAATAAAAAATACTAACTTTCCTATATTTTATATTTGGTCTTTAGAAGTTTTTAAAAAAAATATTGTAAAAATTACTACTTAAGATTGGAGATAAATTAAGATGATGAGATTGTAATAGTTAAGGTGTCGATATATTCTGAATCAGAAGAATTAGCTTGTTGTAATTCAACACCTGATATTGATATTTTTATTTTTGCATTATTGTTGCCATCGCTACAATCTGCACTTTTTCTTTCAGCTCTAAATGCCTCATTTGTTATTTTTCCATTTATTAAGCTGACATATGAATAGTCTCCAGATTTAATATCTGCCCATTCAGCCTGATATTTAATTTTTTTACTACCATCTTTTGTTGCCATAGCAAAGCTAGAATCTGCATTATTTTCACTCGTTGCTAAAACATTGTAACCACCGTCTCCATTAGAATAGACGCAAATCTCATCTTCATTAATTTGACTTCCCATACCTATATTCCACTCAGGAAATATAATATTATCTAAGCCAGAAATTTTAATTCTTTTGCCAACTTTAATACTAATTTCTTTTGATTCTGACGATGTATCAATTCCTAACTCCTCTGGACTGAAGCTGGCAAATGCTAAGTTTATTGGAGGGGATATTAATGCAATGGAAACAATGGTTGAAAGAGTATTTTTAAATTTCACAACTAAAATATCTAATTAAAAACTTATCCACATAAGTTAATATATACACATTATTGTGATATCGATTTATATTATTGCAACATCCATCTTAGCTTTAGTATTAGGAAGTATATCATTGAGGTGATTCAGGATAGATTTTAGCAATCGTGATTGATAATCAATAATCTTGAAAATGTTTACTGATAAAACTTACAAGATCATTAATCAACTTACTTAAGTTTTAATATTACAAAAAAAACCAATATCCAGCAAAGCTGG
>DDCV01000092.1 GCA_002335845.1 Rickettsiales bacterium UBA1997
CGGGGTTTTGGACACTCCCATTTGGATTATATATCAAAGATCATCGCTAACTATCTTCTAACAAAAATTAATGTCTCACTTAAGAATAAAACTTGGAATCACAGAGATTTACCTAAAAAATTGTGTCTACACTTAATTAAGTTGCCTTACTTTTTGGCGATAGAGTTTCTTAAAAATACAAAAAACTAAAAAATTTATGTGAAATTTTAGTTTTTAAAAATGGTTTGCACAGTTAAGTTGAAAGTCTCATTATCGTGATTGATCTGAACGTGAACTAGATTTAATTTCTTGCGCGGATGTGACTTTAAATTCCGTTGCGGGAAAATATGATGAAATTGCTGATATATTAATCCCAACACCTCTTCGTGACGCATCTTCAGCTTTGACATTGCTTGGTTTTTTACTAGATGCAGATTCTTTTTTTTCTTTATCATCTACAATTTGCATAGTTTTTACAGGATTTGTATCCATAACTTCACAAGCTATTTGTCCTGAATTATTTCTAATATTTGGATTAGCACCGCGATCATTTGATTTAGGAGTAGCATTTTCTATGCCATAAGACCCTTCTTTTCTTGCGCCTGCATCAATCACATTTGACTCTCCTTGTGCCGCAGCTTTAAATTCCTTATCTAATTGACTACTCTTGACGACAGGAGCTTCTTTTTCTTTAACATCTATGATTTTCTTTTCGATTGAAGTTGATGTGGTTTTTATAGGATTTGTATCGACAACTTCACAAGCTATTTGTCCTGAATTATTTCTAATATTTGGATTAGCGCCGCGACTAATTAATGTAGAAAATATTTCTATATTGCCATTTTTTGCTGCAATATGAAGTGGAGTCTCGCCATTTCTGGTTTGATCAAGGCTGCCAGGAATTTCTTGTAGCAACCTGTTAACTATTTGGATATTGCCAATTTCACAATATTTACACAACATTGTAAATAGATCCTCAAATGATGACTGTTTGATTTTCAGCTCTAGCTCTTCTTTCTCATTTAATTCTATATTTTTAGGTAATTTTTTTGAGAATTTATTGTCATTGGAATATTTTTCTTGCGAAGACTCTTTTGCTTGATCAATATGAGCATCAATATTGCCACCATTATCATCTTGATTAACCCCTTGTGACCTTTGCTGTGTAAAAGAAATAGGGTTATTATCACCATTATTAATTTTGCCATTGCGTCCACCTTCTTGATATTGCTGCTGATGTAACTCAATAGCTTTTTGCACTTCTTGAGATCTCGCCATTTCTCTTACCCTATCTTCTTCTTGCCTCTCTTTATCTACATTATTTGGCTGCAATGAGTTTTTTGCAGCTACTCTATTGCTACTTTTATCTGGCGTAATTTGCGCACTATTGTCAGCTTCTCTTTCAGGTCTTAATATTGTCTTAGAAGCTTCGCTACTATTTTCATTCAAGTAATCATGGGATTTATTACCTTCAAGATCTTTGATATCTTTTAGCTCCTTATCTTTATTTAAGAATACTTTAATAATTTGACTATTGTCTTTTTGAGCGGCTATATGAAGTGCAGTTTGGCCCAATCTATCTTGAACTAGTAAGGCAGATTTAGATTCGGGATGTTTGTTTAGAATATTAATAGATTCGATTTTATTGTTTTTTGCTGCATAATGAAATGCGGTTTGACCATTGCTATCAATCGCTTTTATATCAACATTTTTTTCATTGATTAGTATTTTTATAACATCGCTTTGTCCTTTAGCAGCAGCGACATGTAGAGGCGTAGACCCTTTGCTTGATAATGAATTTAATGCTGCTGGACCTAATTTTCTAATAATGGATTTTGCTACATCCATACGCCCATTTTCGAGGGCATCTATTAATTCTTCAAGCTTATTTTTCTTACTATCTTGAAACCCATCTCCTGAGATACTCTCTGACATAAAAACATAATTTTAACATAAAATAACTATGTAAACACTGTATCATATATTTCTTATCAGTTCAATCTATTAATTAAATTTTAAGTTTTTTATAAAAAGTGAGTCAAATTTATCTCTATATTTTCTTATACCAATTCCCACTTACATTTCCATATAGCCAGCAATCTCAAAATAAAAGCAGAAAAAATGGAATACAAAGCTAATAAATTACAACTTAGTGCTATATTCATCTAGGCTATATTCATCAACACTTACGGCTTCGAAAATAGCTTTATTGCAATCATTGATAGCCTTAAACTCCTGAGCTGTAATTATTTTATGCTTTTTTGCTTCCACTATTAGATCCTCAACTCTTTTGCGCTCTAAAATTCCTTTTTTAATGGCAATCTTTATTTTTTTGTAAATCGGCTGCGATTTTTCTAATAGCTTCATGGCATATTCTAGCTTGCTTACAATTTCCTTTTTGTCACTTCCGATATAAATACCATCGGTTAATCTATTGCGCAGCGATCCATCTTTGACGATGTTCTTAACAACATTATGTCCCAAATTATCATTGGCTGGGCAAGTAAAAGCATTAAATCTTGACCAATGCATAAAAGGAAAAAGTAATATCTTGCCAAAGATGCCAAATAGATTTTGATAAAGACCATCAATAGCAATTTGAGCCTTAGTTAACTGCTCTTTAACAGCATGTTCTACCAAATATTCTTCATCTTTTGGCGCATCATTATCTTGAAATTTTTTAAGAGTACATGTGGCAATGTACATAGCTGATAAAACATCGCCAAAACGACCATTTATTTTTTCTTTGCGTTTTAAATTGCCACCAAATTTAGCTAAGGCAATATCAGCTAAAAAGGCGAAAGTAGCGGAGCACCAAGATAATTTTCTTTGATATTTAGAAACCAAGTCACAACCTGTTGGTTTAGCTAAATATCCACGAGTAATTGATAATAATATTGAGCGCACTAAATTCCTAAATAAATGCCCAATATGACCAAAAAATGCACAATCAAATTGTCTTAGATCTTTATTTTCTAAAGCTTCAATTTCTTTATAAACATAGGGATGACACATTATGGCGCCTTGACCAAAATGTATTAGACTGCGAGTAATAATATTCGCGCCCTCAACAGTTATAGAAATTGGTGTTGAAAAATATGCATTAGCTAAAATATTATTTGGTCCACGTATAATTCCCTTACCACCCACTATATCCATACCGTCATTGATATTTTGACGAAAAATCTCAGTAGCATGATATTTAGCAATGGCACTAACAACTGCCGGTTTAGCCCCCATATCAACCGA
The DNA here is from genome assembly GCA_002335845.1 of Rickettsiales bacterium UBA1997. The sequence continues at coordinate 3,229 of DDCV01000092.1, forward strand.
TGCAGCAGTGAAGCTACGCATCGCATCTAAGGCGTAGGTGCGAGAAAATATCCTTGCCAAGACCTCTTCTATACCTTCAAATTTGGCGATGGAGGTGCCAAATTGTTGACGAATTGATGAATATGAGCTAGTAACGCGTGAAATTAGCTTTGAGCCACCACTAGAAGTTGATGGCAATGAAATGCCGCGACCTGCTGCCAAACATTCCATAAGCATTTTCCAACCTTTACCCAGCCCATCTTTACCACCAATGATAGCATCTAGTCCAACTATAACATTTTCACCATCAAGAGGAGAATTTACAAAAGGCGTGGCTAGGGGATCATGGCGGCGACCTTGCTTTACGCCCTTAGTTTTGTGAGGCACTAAGGCGCAAGTTATGCCAACCTCTTCCTTATCAAAAATTAATCTATCAGGATCACGCAGCTGAAATGCGAGGCCGATTAAGGTAGCATAAGCACCAAGGGTAATATATCTCTTGCTCCAATTAAGACGAATTTTAATAGAGCCATCTTTATCTTTAAATAAAACACCATTTGATTGAATTGAGGTGGCATCAGACCCAGCTAATGTTTCAGTTAAAGCAAAGCATGGTAATTCTCTTCCATCCGCTAATCTTGGCAGATAATATTCTTGCTGCTCCTTGGTTCCATAATGCATTAAAAGTTCAGCAGGCCCTAGTGAATTCGGCACCATAGCTGTAATTGCTAAAGGCACAGATCTTGAGGAAAGCTTTTCAATGACGCAAGAATGGCCATAGGCACTGAAGCCAAGCCCCCCATATTTTTTAGGGATTATCATGCCAAAAAACTTTTTTTGACGCAAAAAGCTCCATACATCCTTAGGAAGATCTCTTTGCTTTTGCACATCATAATCATTGCATATCTTGCAAAGGTCTTCGACCTCTTTATTTAAAAACTTTTTTTCATCACTTCTAAGTTTGGGATATTTTTGTGAGAAGATCCATTTAAAATCAGGCTTGCCTGAAAATAATTGACCATCAACCCATATCGATCCCGAAGTTAGGGCAATTTTCTCAGTTTCAGAAATTTTAGGTAAAAGACCGGCCTTGTTAATTAATAGTATAATTGGCAAGGTTATTATGTTACGACGCAGTAAGGGAATTGTTAGAAGTAAAGAGCCTATTAAATACATAGACCAAAAAATAGGGCTGAAATTGCATTGAGATAGGTAAATAGCGATTATAGATAGATGTAAAAAAACAGGTAATTTTTTATAAGTAAAAAATATCAAGGATAATATTGTTATAGCCCCGAGATATGGAATGTAGCTAATGAAATGAATTAGCGAATACGCGAAAGAGTAGAAATTAAGATATAGATCAGTCATATTTAAGTTATTTTAAAGATTGTGAATTTTTTAGATTAATTTCGCAGGCTGATTTTACCAGTGATCTAATTTGATTAATATATAAAGCTCTTTCATTAACTGATATAACGCCACGAGCATCGAGCAAATTAAGAAGATGGCTAGCTTTTAAAGCCTGTTCATAGGCTGGAATTGCAAGATTTTTTTGACAAAGATTTTGTGATTGCTGCTTGCTCTCAATAAAATTGCGAAATAATATTTCGCTACTACTTTCTTCAAAAATAAAATGTGAATTCTCGATCTCACTTTGCTTAAAAATATCACCGTAGGTTATTTTATTAGAGTCAACGCCACCGTTCCAATTGATATCAAAAATTGAATCAATATTTTGAATATGCATCGCAATGCGCTCAAGTCCATAGGTAATTTCCCCAGGTATTATATCGCAAGAAATTCCTCCAACTTGCTGCATGTAAGTAAATTGACTAATTTCCATGCCGTTAAACCAGATTTCCCAACCCATGCCAGCGGCTCCAACCGAAGGATTCTCCCAATCATCTTCAACAAATCTTATGTCATTTTTAGAAATATCTATGCCTATATTTTCAAGACTCTGCAAATAAAGATCCTTAATATTGCTTGGTGCCGGCTTAAGAAATGTTTGGAATTGATAATAAGAGCCTAGGCGATTTGGATTGAGACCGTACCTTGAATCAGTAGGACGGCGGCAAGGCTGAACATAGGCAATTTTGGTTGGCTTTTTGCCCAAGGCCTGCAAAACGGTTGCTGGGTGTAGAGTTCCAGCACCAACTTCAAGATCAATTGGCTGCAAAATAGCGCACCCTTGCTTTGACCAAAATTGTTGAAGACTAAAAATTATCTCTTGGAATGATAATGATTTCATAAGGAATTAATGTAAATTCTGTTACCTAGTCTTATTTTTAAATGCTAAATGAACTCCCGCAGCCACAATTTGCTGTAGCATTTGGGTTACTAACTTTAAAATAGCTGGCTCCAAGCTCTTGAACATACTCCACTACTGACCCTTGTAAAAAAGGTAACGATGTTTCGTCGGTAACAGCAAGTAAATCTTTATCTTCTAATAAATTTATATCGTCCTTGCTTATATCTTTATCAAGCTCAAAAATATATTGAAAACCACTACATCCGCCACCAGAAACTGAAATACGCAAAAATTTATCTTTATTTTGCTCTTTAGTTTTGACTGCTTTTATTTGCTCAATTGCTGATTCACTGAATGATATTTTGCTAGCCATTTTTATTTCTTTTATTTAACTCCTCAATAAGCTCGTCAAAGGTGATATCTTGATTTATCATTAAAACCAAGACATGATAAATAATATCAGATATCTCACCAACAAGATCTTTTCTATGCTGCAAATTATTAGTTTTTTGTTTATTAAATGCAGCAATTATAACTTCAATAGCTTCTTCACCAACCTTGCGATTAATTTTTTCTAAACCATCTTGATTGAGCTGAAAACTATAGGAAGATGAGTCTTTGCTCTCAATACGACTTTTAATTTTATCGTATAGATCTTCAATATTTTTTAAATTGCTAAAATCTTTAAACTTACTGGAGTTCTTGAAATCACTAGACATTTAATCTCACTAAATTAAGTATTGGCCTGCAAAAATTGTGGCTTTTATTAATAATACAGCAATTGCGGTCTTTAAAATCTAATAAAGATTAGTTGGATTTTAACCTCAAAAAAAACATTTTGTTAAAATCGAAATTAAGGACTGTAATTGGTGCATCAAATAGATTAGTCCCAATTTAATCTTAATCAATATATAATTTATTATGACTCTAGAATATACTCTATCAATTATTAAACCAGATGCAACTAAAAGAAATTTAACTGGCAAAATCAATGCTAAATTTGAAGAGCAGGGTTTAAAAATTGTAGCTCAAAAAAGAATAAAATTAACTCAAGAAACCGCTGGAAAATTTTATGAAGTTCATAAAGAGCGTCCTTTTTAT
>DDCV01000076.1 GCA_002335845.1 Rickettsiales bacterium UBA1997
TTGACGGATCTGGGTTAAAAATATCTCTATGAATCATTTTTTAAAATTTGATGAATTATACTAATTACTATCTTTAATGATGCATTAATCAAATTAGTTTTTAAAAATAAGAAGATTAAAGTAGTATCAGAGATGTGAATTATGAGATAAAAAGTTAAATTCTTTCTATTTCGTGAATCTTATTTGAAATTCTTAAAGATGACAATATATCCCTTAACTGCTCAGTATCTTGTATCATGATATTCAAGATTAATTCAAAAAAATCTTCGGAACGACTATTAATCTTTATATTGTCTATATTAACTTGCTTGGCAGCTAATATGTTAGTTATATCTGCCAGGCTGCCGGATTTATTTTCAATTAAAGCTCGTAATTTGATTTGATACTGGGAACGGCATGAAGAAGAATCATTGCGCCAACATACATCAAGAATTCTTTGTGGCAACAAAGACATGCTGTTAAGAGTCTTGCAGTCTCTATTATGTATCGTGACTCCGCTACCTGTGTTTATCACTCCTGAAATTAAATCTCCTGGTATTGGATTACAACATCCTGCGAAATGAATCGACATACCATCAACCAATCCTTCAATCGGCAACTTAAAATCATCTTCGGGTTTAATTTTAAAATTATACTCTTTAATTTTTCTTTCTCCATCATCTTCTTTCGGATCTGGATGAGTTAATTTTAAAATATCGTATCTTGATATTAACCCCTGAGATACAGCGACATAAATATCATCTACCGTTTTCTTATCAAGCTTATTAACTATTGATAACAGTAGCTTATCATTTATCTTTAATTTTTTTGAGATATAAAATCTTGTCAGAATTGCCTGACCAAGATTTTTATATTCATTAAATTTTTCATTTCTAACAAAAGACCTAATGGCGCTGCGAGCCTTGCTAGTCACTACAAAATTTAGCCAATTTGGTGATGGCTTGGCATTTTGCGATGTTACGATCTCAACCTGATCACCATTCTCTAACTTACGACGCAATTGTGAAATTGCCCCATTAACCTTAGCCGAAATACATGAATTTCCCACCTCAGAATGCACTGCGTAAGCAAAATCAATAACAGATGCATCTTTTGGTAAGTTAAAAATATCGCCGTTAGGAGTGAAGCAAAATACTTCATCAAGGTGTATTTGTAGCTTTTGCTCCCTTAATACCTCGCTTGATTTACTAGAATTCTCAAAAAGAGAGATTAGGTCGCTAATCCAACGATATTCTTCTTTTTCTCTCTCTTTTTTAAAGCTACTTTTTTTGCTACCGCTAGACTCCTTATAGTGCCAGTGTGCAGCAAGGCCAGACTCAGCTATTCTATGCATATTAACGTCACGAATCTGTATTTCTATTTTTTTACTCAAAGGTCCGATGGTTGCAAAATGTATTGATTGATAGCCATTTTCTTTAGGAGTGCTTATATAATCTTTAAATGTGCCCGGTATCATATTGTACCTTGAATTTACAACACCTAAAGCCCTATAGCACTCTGAAATATCGGATGTAATGATGCGAAATGCCATGATGTCGTGAAGGTTATAGAAGCCAACATTGCGTTTTTTCATTTTATTCCATATAGAATATGGTGTTTTTTCACGCCCAAAAATTTCAAAAGTAAAATTATTGCCTTCCAATAAGTTACTAAAATCCTTGATGATTTGATCTATGATATTCTTGTTTTCGAGGCTGAGCTCTTGCAAGCTTTCTTTAATTCTATTTCTTGAGTCAGGGTCAATAATGGCAAAAGCCATGTCATATAGATCATCTTTTATATTATTAAGTCCGATTCTTGCAGCTAGTGGCGCATAAATATCAATGCTTTCTTGAGCTTTAGCTATTCTTCTTTCTGTGGACTTTACATGAGAGATAGTTTTCATATTATGAAATCTATCAGCCAATTTAACCAGTAAAACCCTAATATCCCGCGACATAGCTATCGTTAATTTACGAAAATTCTCAGCTACTCTTTCGGTTGTAGGGATTACATTTATTTTACCAAGCTTAGTAACTCCATCAACAATTTGCGCAACATCATTACCAAAAGATTTTTCTATTTCTGCCAAGGTAATATTTGTGTCTTCTACTACATCGTGCAATAGGCCAGCAATTATTGAGTCTTGATCTAATTTAAGGTCTATCAAAATCTCAGCAACGGCTACGGGATGACTAAAGTAAGGCTCTCCTGAATATCTTTTTTGATTGCGGTGAGAAAATTTTGCAAGCTCGTAAGCTTTTTGAATTAGATCTTTATCAGCCTTTTTATTGTATGAATTAATCTTGTCAAAAAGACCAGATGATGAAATCATAGGAGTTCAATTGAAAGAGATATTCTTATGTTTATTTTTGCGTTAACCAAGTCAAGGCTGAGCAGCGAGCTAAGAAAAAGGAATGATTAGTAGTTAATCGTCAACATCAACACTTTCGCTAACAAAGCTTGCCGATGATGGTGATCGAGATAATTCTCCTTCTTCAGCAAAAACAGAGTTAATCTGGTCTTGCGAGTCTTTATTAGAGGAATATTGAAAGCCGTTGCGCTCTTTGATATCCTTAATTATGTTTTCTTCTATAACCTCAACATCTATTCTTCCCTCAGCAATCTCTCTTAAAGAGGTTACTGAGGGCTTTTCTTTACCAATAGATTCGGTCTCAGCTCCAGACATAATTGATCTAGCACGATTGCTAGCAATTATACATAGCTTAAATCTGTTGGGAACTACTTTTACGCAATCTTCTACTGTTATTCGTGCCATTTCTAAAAACTAATTATCTACTACGAGAGCATTATAAAGAAAAAAGATAAATTAAATTAATAATTTATCTTTAAATTAGTCTTCAAATCTAATATTTGTAGCTGCTTTACGACCTCTATTATCTTCAATGTCGTAACTTACTGACTGACCTTCTTGAGCATGAGCTATGTCAACTTCCTCAAATTTACTAATGTGAACAAAAATATCTTTGCTATCTTCACTTCCTTCGATTGGAGTTATAAATCCATAACCTTTCTCAGGGTCAAACCATTTTATCTTTCCTTGTGCCATAAAAGCTTTAGTCTAAAAATTTTTAAAATTACCATATGCTATACTAAACATTTAGCAATTCTTGCTTAATATTAATGAAATTAGGATTTACATTCCCATAAAAGGAACTTATATCAAATTGCAGGTCAATTAGAAAGAATCACCGATATATAATATAGCGTAGTATATCGTTAAACACACTACGAAATCAACATACTTTACAACATATTTATTTGCAAGCAGTTTTACCAATAGTAATTCATCATTCTTTAAAACTATTTTTATTTACAAATTAAAAATAAATTATAGCTTCGTACTTTTACTTTTGCCTACGAGGAAATATATTGATTTTTACGTTTATATCAATCGCAAAGTAGTTATCTTTAGTGATAAGATAAATGTTGTTATAACATAACATGGTATTAACAATGTCATGTTATAAATTTACATACTGCGCCAATGAAATTTCGTAATATTTCCAACTGAGCTTTTAACAAACTATTTACTTAGGCTTAGTTGGAAATATTATTGCTTGTAATTAGAATTTTATCTTAAAAAATTTTAAGCAACCTTAAGCTTTTAGTGGCTTTATGATTTTTTATTTATATAGCTATTCTAGCCCTAATGTTGTTTATATTTTCAACTCGCAATAAATGTACAATAATATAGAATCAGATCTTCATAAGAAATCAAAAATCACTTATCTTTACCCAGAGTCATTAGAAATTGATAAATTGAATGATTTAAATCCATGTGATGGTGTAAAGACTTACGCAGCAAAATATAAGCCCCAAATCCCTATATATTTTTTTAGACCAAAAGCAATCAATAAAGCGGCGCGTTTTTTTCAAAGTCATTTCAAATTTGTTAATAATAAATCTAAAATACTTTACTCAGTAAAAAGCAATCCTGATAAAGATACGCTGCAATCCCTTTTTAATGCTGGAATTACTGATTTTGATGTAGCTTCTCTCAACGAGGTGGCATTAATTAATGGTTTGTTTGGCGATAAGGTTAAGATGTATTTTATGCATCCTATAAAATCTGTTGAAGCAATCAGTTCAGCCTATTTCCAATACAGCATCAAAGATTTTTCTTTAGATAGCTTTGATGAATTAGAAAAAATCATTGAGGCCACTAGAGGCGCAAAAGACTTAAATCTGCATGTCAGATTAGCAATCCCAAGATCTAATGCCGCAATAGAGCTTTCAACAAAATTCGGGATATTACCTTCTCAAGCATCTGCTTTAATTCAGAAAAGCAAATGCTTTGCTAAGAAAATTGGCATCTGTTTTCATGTTGGCTCCCAATGCATGGATCCAATCGAATATCGTAAAGCAATTATGATTGCCAGTGACTGCATTAAAGAATCTGGTGTAAAAATAGATTTTCTTGATATTGGCGGAGGCTTTCCCTCTATCTATCCAACATTTAACCCACCTAGATTAGCTAGCTATTTTGAAGAAATAAAAGAAAGCATAAAATCAATAAATATAAGCGCGGATTGTGAAATATGGTGCGAACCTGGTAGAGCAATCGTTGCGGAGTCCAGCTCTTTGTTGGTTAGAATAGAGTTAAAAAAGGATAATAGCTTATATATTAATGATGGTACTTATGGAGGACTTTTTGACGCTGGATCACTTGAATTTACCTACCCTTGCAAAGCGATAAGAATCAATAATAATATTGGCGATTTAGATAAAAATAAAGAAGCCTTTAGTTTTTTTGGCCCAACTTGCGATTCAATTGATTTTATGAAGGGACCATTTTATTTACCAAAAAATATTAAACAGGGTGATTATATTGAGATATTTCAATTAGGATCATACTCAAAAAGCATGAGAACTAATTTTAATGGCTTCGAAGAATGTAAGCAAGTTACCATTGATGAGGAGCATAAATTTAGTATTTTCGACCAAAATGAATCCAATCACACTAATATTAGAATGATATAATTCCAACCTTCACCCTTAACAAGTAGTTATTTCAGCGCTATAAAAGATCATACCAAAACTGATTTTATACCAATTCCCCTCTTTAATGCTACATTTAATCAAATTAGTTTTGAGGATAAAATTTAAATAATAAATCGCGGTGTATATTGATATACATAAGATTTATTATTTAAATTTTAGACCAAAAATAAGAAGATTAAATGTAGTATGAAAGATGGGAATTGGTATTAGGTCTATTGAAAAAACACTTGCAAGAAATTGAAATTTCTGATATGATACGACTAACAAATTTTTTTATTAATTATAACTAAATAATTTATCAGATGAATAGAGAAGAAGCAAAAAAAAATCTTATAAAGATTATTGAGGATGTCACAATTGGTATCAATGCTGATGGATTAACAGCAGCCAAAAATGATTTAGACTTGGCTAAGTTTATTATTCAACCTGAGTTTAAAGATGCTTCACCAGCCGCAGGAAGTGATGATGAAAGAAAAAAATATGAAAACAAAAATCTTTTAACTATAATTTTAGAAGAATATGGCTCCACAAATATTGATGATGAGAAAAAAAAATATAAAGAAGAAGCAATTGAAGCAATAGTCTCAATATTTCAAGAAATTGTTTATAGTGGTGATAAAAAAAATAAATCAAAACCCATCGTCGATCTATTAACAACTGCAAAAACAGGCGATAAATCATCTCTTGCTTTAATTATTGAAGCGCAAGATAGAGATAAAAATGATTATCTAGCTGCTATTAAAGATGTTGCAATTTCCTCCCAAGAACCGTATGGCAAGACTATAGGTGTGGTCATTACAGAATCTACTGGTATTGATTCGGATAGCTTGGATTTAAATAATAGTTTCGACGAGGGGAGGTTAGCAACTAAATATATCGAAGAAAAATATAATATATCACAAGCACAATATAATGATGAGCTTAAAATTTCAGCCGTAGCTATTCAAACCTTAGATGATATTAGGCAAGAGAAAGGCAGAAAAGCATTAGATGGCAAATCATCTCCAAGAGAAAATTTACAACCAACTATTGCAACAAATAAACATAAAAACCCTTCTCAATTTAAAACTGATATTTACATAGACCAGCTTAAGTACCAAGTATTAAGAGACGCATATAATAGTGATTTAAAAATCATTAGACCCACAGCAGAGTCATCAGGAATCAAAGAAGGTGATTTAGATAAAAAAGCTGTAGCTATCAAGAGCGATAATGTAGGACAAGATCAATTGTCAACAATCAACCCATCAAAAATTTATGATGAATTTTTTACAAAACAGTTAATTAATCACATTGGTAATCATGATAATGTTGCGGATCCGGTGCAAAATTTTGTTACAACACAAGGTAATAGTAATTTTTTACAAGTATTAGAACAAAACTTTTTAAAAGATGGAGCCCTTTCGACGCAAGGGCATAAGCTTAAGCAGCTTATATCTCAATATGCTGATGCAAATGGGGGACTTAATACCAAAGGAGAAGGTAATAAATATAGGGAGCAAGGCTTAATTAATTTTTTAAAAAACAACAAAATTAATAAACTATCAGGCTTTAATCAGGATAATGAAGATTTATTTTTGCAAGCTCTTGGAATGATAGCAAGAGTATCTTCAGGAAAAGCGCAAAAAGAAGCAAAAAATAATAATATACAATCACCTAAAAGGGGTGTAAAAAGACATGGTACAGAAAATGATGGATCAGGAGAGTGGGTGGGGATGAGATTGAAGCGTGTAGCTAAAAGCGAAAACTCTGTAATAGCCGATAATACTACTACACAAGCACAAACATCTGATAAACCTCTTGAGGTAGATAACTCAACTACTACCCCGCGATCAGCAAAAGCAGAAGAAGCTAAAAAAGCAGCAGAAGAAGCTAAAAAAGCAGCAGAAGCAGCAGAAGCTAAAAAAGCAGCAGAAGAAGAGGCTAAAAAAGCAGAAGAAGAAGCTAAAAGAAAAGAAGAAGAAGCTAAAAGAAAAGAAGAAGAAGAAGCTAAAAGAAAAGCAGAAGCTAAAAAAGAAGAAGAAGCTAAAAGAAAAG
>DDCV01000007.1 GCA_002335845.1 Rickettsiales bacterium UBA1997
GGCCTTTTTAATCTTGGCCACCATTTTATTAATCCTAGCCTTATTTGAAGCTATAACCGATTCTATAAGTGAAAGGTGGACATTGTTTTTTTGTGACACATTTAAAATTGCCAAAATATCTTTGGGGAAACAAGATCCACCAAATCCTGGCCCTGGATTTAAGAATTTATTGCCTATTCTGGAATCAAGTCCCATAGCATATGATAGCTGCCTGATGTCGCCACCAACAATTTCACAAAGATCGGCCATTTCGTTAATAAAGGCAATCTTTGTAGCAAGAAACGAGTTAGAGGCGTATTTTATCAGTTCTGCAGTAATTATATCGCAAAATACTAATTTTTCTTGAGAGAAATATTGATATATCTCCTCTAAAACCTCCTTAGCCTTTTCATCTTCAACTCCAACAACAATGCGATCAGGATTCATAAAATCATCAATGGCGAAACCTTCACGCAAGAATTCTGGGTTTGAAGCTATGCTAACTTTTGTTTGTGCATTTATTTGCAAGAATATTTCTTGAATTTTTTTACCAGTGCCAGCTGGCACGGTAGATTTGGTAATGATTACTTTGTCATCATTGATATTTTGTGCCAAATCCTTGGCAACTTGCAAAACATATTTTAAATCCGCACTTCCATCTTCTTCTTGCGGCGTTCCTACGGCAATAAAAATTGCCTTTGAATCTTTGATTGAATCAATCAGATTGACGCTAAATTTTATCCTATTTTTTGCAACAACTTCGCCCAAAAGATCTTTTAGGCCTGGCTCAAAAATTGGAATCTCACCTTGGCTGAGTTGATAAATTTTATCCTTATCATTATCAAGACAAGTAACTTCATGCCCTATTTTTGCTAGACAAATTCCCGAGACCAGGCCAACATAACCCGAACCAATAACAGTGATTTTCATAATTAATTAAGTAAGTTTATAATGGGATATAGAGTGTAACTTTTAATCCACCTAAATGTGATTTAGATAGCTTAATACGGCCGCCATGAGATGATATTGTATCATTGACAATCGCTAGCCCCAATCCAGATCCTTTCGATTTATAATTATCAGACAAATCTTTGTCAAGATTGCGCGCATTGTCAACTCGATAAAATGGCTTTAAAACATTTTTCCTTTCGCTAACATTTATTCCTGGACCATCATCATCAATATTTATAATTAAATTACTGTAACTTTTATTAGCACTAAACTCAACAACTCCGTCGCCATATTTAAAGGCATTATCCAATAGATTTATTAACGATCTTTTAAGGGCAATTTTCTTGATATATATCTTAAGCTTATCGTCAATTGTGATTTTAGATTTAATTTTATTGCCTGTTTTATTATAATATTTTTCAATATCATTTTTTAGAAAATCTACAATATTAATCTTTTTTGGCCTTTCTTTTTCATCCGATCTAGTAAATTCCAAATATTCATCAATCAAATCTTCCATATCAGAAATATCTTTTTTTAGTTCCTCAACATCTTCTGTTTTTGGCATCAATTCTAGTTGCAACTTCATTCTAGTAAGTGGAGTTCTTAAATCATGAGATACAGCAGAAAGCATATCTGTTCTTTGCGACATCTGTCTAACTATCCTATTTTTCATACCAATAAAAGATAAAGCTAACGACCTAATCTCTTCTGAGCCACCAGGCTTAATATCATCAACATCTTGGCCGCGCCCGAACTTTTCAGCAATATCCTTGAGATTATGCAGAGATTTAATTTGGTTTTTAAGAAAAATTATTGAAATTATTAAGGCAATTGATGAAGTAAATATTAGCCAAAATATAAAAATATTAGCTCGTGCTGGCACCATGCTTTTAATTGGCAGTTGTAATTTGATAATTTTATTTTCAGTGGTCGTTAAAAAAGAAATGGATTTTGACTCATTATCAATGGTAAAATTATATATATTAATATTTCGTGACCTTAGCTCTGATTTAAATTGAAAAAATGGATCAAGCATTTCTTGACCACCTATTCTATCGAGTAATTTTGACTCTACTAAATCGCTCTTTAAAATATTGACGCTGCTAAATCGGTCAAAATTTTGTAGAACTTCTAAATAATCCTTATTATCGAAGTTTTTGACTATAAAATCAATTTGTTCGGCACTAGTTCGCGCCATATACTTGCTGATAACATCGAGGTGAGTATAATAAAATACATAAATTGATACTAGTTGAATTATAATAATTGGTATGGCTATTATCAGGATAAATCTTTTATAAAGCGATCTGGGAAAGATTTTTTTAAAATTCATAATCGTAAAAATTAATAACAAAGCTCAAAAGAAAGCGAAAAGGCAAAAATGACAAATAAAATTTCAGCTAAAAAAATAAATCTCTTTTATCAAGCAAAGCAAGCTTTGTTTGATATTAATTTGGATTTCAAAAAAAATACCGTCACTTCTCTCATCGGCCCTTCCGGCTGCGGTAAATCATCATTTTTACGCTGCATTAACCGCATGAACGACACCATAGCTGGATGCAAAATCAATGGCCAAATTTTACTAGATGGTGAAAATATTTATGATAATAATCTGGATTTAGTGCTCCTTAGAGCTTCAGTTGGCATGGTTTTTCAAAAGCCCAACCCTTTTCCCAAAACAATATATGAAAATGTTGCTTACGGCCCAAGAATCCACGGTCTTTTTAATAACAAATCTGAACTTGATGCCATTGTTGAAAAAAGCCTAACCAAAGCTGGCTTATTTAGCGAGGTAAAGGATCGACTAAATGACCAAGCCACTTCGCTTTCAGGTGGTCAGCAACAAAGATTATGCATAGCCCGCACAATTGCTATTGAGCCGCAAGTAATTCTAATGGATGAGCCCTGCTCAGCTCTTGATCCAATTGCCACAGCAAAAATTGAAGAGCTAATTGATGATTTAAAGCAAAATTTTACTATTATTATTGTTACGCACTCAATGCAGCAAGCGGCAAGAGTTTCAAACATGACAGCTTTTTTTAATATGGGCAAAATTGAAGAATATGACAAAACTGACATCATATTTACCAATCCCAAAAATCAAAAAACACAGGATTATATCACAGGTAGATTTGGGTAGTTAATTAAAAATTTCTTTAATTAAAAATTTCCTGCGGAGATTTTTAGGGATTAAGTGTAATTATTTTTCTTGAAGGCGGCTCCAAGAAAAATAACAAGTTTTGGTTTTGAAAAATGTTTGGAATTTCTTTTTTTGAATTAATTGTTTTTCTTATTATAGCTTTACTTTTTGTTAAGCCACAAGATTTACCAGAAATTGTAAGATTTTGCGGCAGAATGATTTATCGAGGCAAAAAAATGTTGCGATCATTCAAGGACTCTTTGGCAGAAATTTCAGATGATTTAGGAGTTGAAGATTTAAAACAAGAATTTCATGAAGGCATAGCTCTTGAAAAAAGCAAGCTAGAAGATGATTTTACGGTGATTGTTGATATGGAAGGCAATGAGCACAAAGTGCCAAATATTAAAGATATACGACCCGATTTGAGTGAGGAGGAAATTGATAAGGAAGTCCAGAAAGTTAACAAAGCCAATTCGCAAAAATAACAAGAAATCGGCAAGCCGCCTATAAATCATCGAGACTTTCAACTTAACTGTGTAAACCAATTCTAAAATTTAAATTTTTTTAGAATTTTTTCAGCTTCATGCTGCTCTGGCGACTGCTGATGATCTGCTTAGCTGCGATA
>DDCV01000005.1 GCA_002335845.1 Rickettsiales bacterium UBA1997
CAATAAAAAGCTAATTTAGGCTGCTATAGTCATGTTTCATAAGTACTGGTAAAAAAATTCTAGTGCACCTAAATGGTGCATGAATATTTTTTACCAGTGCTTATGGAATATGAGATGGCAGAATAAATTAGCTTTTTATTGACGGATCTGGGTTCAATTTATACCATTTCATCTTATTTTTTTTTAAAAAATAGATATATTATCGCACTGGTTAAATAATTTAATAAATAAATTGTTGCACTCATTCAATTTATGTGATATGATGTAAAAAGCTGATTAAACCTAAAAATGGCAGTAGAAAATCAATTTCTGCAGCCGTTTTTAGATTAAAAGCTTGAGCTAATTATTGAATATTTTAATAAATCACAAAATTAGCAAAAAATAACAGAACAAATAAAAAATAATAATAATTTAATTATAAAATTATGCCAGTAGGATTAAGACAGATTGGGAATCTGAATCAAAATATAATTGATCTGAATCAAAGTGTAATTGATCTTGATGCGATTAAACAACAATATCATAATGCTAGACATGCGCAAGCAGAATTAGATGAATTATTAGATGAATTAGGTGAATTATTAGATGAATCATTAGGTAATTTAAAAGAAAAAGTTAACGAGGCTGCAGGGTATATTATCAATTATTTAGGAAATGAAGAAAGTGGTGTCCGGCAACCGCTCAATTTCAATGAGGAAGAGAATAAAAACAAGCTACTAGATCTTATAGCAGAAACCAAAGATGGTGCTGGCAATAATATCTTTCATCATATAATGGCTTATTATGATGAGTTGGGTGAGGACAAAAAGGAGAAATTTTTGCAGCTTGACGATACCATTAATGATTTTTTGTTTTCTCTAGCAAATACTGATATCAAAACAATTAGAAAAAATAAAGCAGGCATTACTCCAGGTATGTTACATAATGCCTTTTCTGTAGAAGCGTGTGAAAGTAGAGCTGAAGCAAGCTTTATTTCAGAATCAGATGCAACAGAACAATGTCAAATAAAACAATTTCAAATAGAGGCCATAACGCCAAGTGGGGTAAAAACAGAGCAAGAGCAGATTATTTTTAAGTTTATAGAATTTGGAGCTGGAGCTGAACTTGGAGCTGGAGCTGAACTTGGAGCTGAACTTGCATTTTTAGAAGGCGATGCTATAACGCAAGGGTCATATAAAAAAATAACAGAACATGGTTCTAAAACAGTTTGTACGTTCCGCAGTAAAGCAATAGATGAGACTGATAAAGAGTTTTTACAAAAACCAATGGTTGTTGAGGAGAAGATTGGTGGCACAACAACATTTCAATTGGTTAATAAACAAAGTCTTTTTATGAATCTTGTTAGTCAAGCAGTTCACAATAGTTTTGATTCAAGTAAGGATGATAGTTATCAGGAACAGAGAAAACGATTTGCGGACTTAGATAAAAACATTATTAATTATGTGGTTTCTCAGACTTTGTTTTTTGCGCAGAAAAACAAAAAAGTTGGATCCGACGGTGGAAGAGATATTGAGGAGCATTTCAAACAAAAGTTAGACAAGTTCAACCCAAATCCTAAGAATGATGCTTTTGCAAAAAAATTTGCTGATTTTGCCTGCTTTTTTTCAGCGGAGCTCCAAGATTTAGCCAAAAAATCTGGGTTTTATGAGAGGGATGGCAATGTTGGCGCCAGAAGCAAAAGCTGGGCTGCTGATGATACTTGCCTTAGACACTGCATTTCAACTATGGATAATAAAGTTAATCTAGGTTTGATTGCTAGTAGGGCAGCAGCAGGCACATTAGGCAAAAGCGTAGGTGGAGCTGGAGGAGGTGGAGTTGGAGCTAGAGGAAGAGCTTCCCTCCATAAAGAAGCTGGAGTTGGAGGAAATGGAGGAGATGTATATGTTGAACGCCGACGTTCCCTTGAAGGAGGAGATGGAGATGAAGTTGGACCTGAAAGCACAGGTTCCCCATATCAAGCAGCACCTAGAGAAGCTTCCCACCTTCGAGGTGGAGCTGAACGCACAAGTTCCCTATCCCTAGATCAAGCTAGAGAAGCTTCCCACCTTGGAGTTGGAGGTCCTAGAGATCAATCAAACTCTGTACCCAGCACGATTCCAGCACCACAAGGCGCAGGGAGAAGATTGGGTGAGGTGCGCGACGGTGAGGTGGGCATAATACGGATCTAACTAAACCCTGTCTTGAAAATTTAATATTATAATCTTGGGTGATTGAAATATTGTGATTAGGTATTTTATGATAACAAATCCATCTTTAAAATAGGTTGGTATTTATTAAATTTTAGCTTCATCTTTTTGTTTTTAAAAGCCATAAAGCCTCAGCCCTTATGGGCATAAGGGCTTTATTTTATAACTTTTAAAATTCAAAAATACCGATTTAATGATTTTAACAACCATTTAGGTTGTTAAAACTGATTAAATCTATGCATAAAAGTTTAATTAAAAATGAACTTTGGTATGAGTCACAACTTAATATGAGTTTTTGCTTTAAGCTCCTCTCTGTTCTGTTTTTTTTCTTTCTAATTTATTATCTGATGGTTGAGGACTTGAACCTGGCAATGCACTTTCAGCATCTTTTTGAATTTTATTTTGTAAAAATAACTCTCTTCTTTCCAAGAAGCTTGTAACATAACTTTTCAAAGCTCCCTGAGATTCTAACTTGGGCCCTGTAATACCCATTGACTCATTGAGTTCTAAAAAATACCAACCTCTATTCTTGCCTTTTATTAAATCAAATCCTGCTTGATTAACACCAAAATGACTAACTATTTTATATAAATCTTCCAACAACTCATTTGATAAATCGTGCTGCTCTAGATATGGCGTTTCTAATAACCTTCCATCTTGTGAATGTGTATTAGAAATAAATGATCCATCTTTTTGCAATTTTAAACCGCCAATAAAATTATACTCTCCTTCTTTATCGCGTGAAATTATAACTCTGTAGTGAGCTGAAATTTTTTTTTCTTGACTTGCTACAAATAACTCTGGCTCGATATATTGCTGAATTACAAAATTCTCTTTTTCACCTTCGGTCTTTTTGATATTAGCTAATAATTTTTGTTTAAGATCCCCTTTGTTTTCTTCACCATAAAATTCAATACCTTTCCCAGATGTACCTTTTATAGGTTTTAAAACCCACAAAGGTTTGCCTTCTGATTCGACTGCTTTTTCTACTAGGCCTAATAACATTCTATCGATATCATTTTCATCTACGAGATCTTTACCATAAAATTGTTTAGGCAATTCAATACTCTTCAAGTCATCTATTTCTTTATAGCGCTCAATCATGCTTTGCTTACTAAGCAAAGGTAGTATATTTTGCGATGGTGTGTCAGCAAAAAGCCCTCTATCTTCTACAAATTCTTGAATCTTAACTCTTTTTTGAAAATTCGCACCACCGTCCCATGATCGACTAATAACCGCATCAAACGCATCTATATCAACTTCTTCATTGTTGTAAAACAATATGCCATTTTTAATTTCACAATTTAAAATTTTAAACTGAACAACTTCACAGTCAGGATTTTGTTCTTTGATCTCTTTAGCAATTTTAGCGGTCGAATCCCTACCTTTTTGACTTGGGTTTTCTGGGTCAATGCAAACAGCATTGCCATTCTCATCTTTTTTAACTTCACCCAACTCTTGTGCTAATAAGATTATTTTTTTCATTTTTTGTTAAA
>DDCV01000081.1 GCA_002335845.1 Rickettsiales bacterium UBA1997
AAATCAATTAATCAATAGTTTTTAAAAAACTTATAGATTTATCATTTTATCATTAATTTTTTTTAAAGCAGCAGTTAAAGAATTTATCTATTTTTCGTGCCCAAATTAAAAAACTGTTGCACCAATCCCAAAAATAAAGTATGATCTTTTTTCATTTTTTATAAATAATAGATTATATGGATAAAAGTCACAAAGAAGAACCCTTGGAACCAAACTTTTCTTCAAAAAAAGTAGTAAAAACTGAAGATGTTGAAGTGGTGTCAAAAGATCATCTATCGTACATTAATCGCAAAAAAACACTTTCTCAAATACAAGACAGCTTATTAGTAAAAAATGTAGAAACAGAGAATTTGCCATCAGAAATAAAAGATTTTTATGAATTTTGGCACTCGCCAATTTTTAAAGATGAGGATAATAATACCATTGATCTGACTCAAGAGGGGGACGCCACCATCTTTTAATGCCGCCTTTAGCAAAAAAATTGATGAGGATTTTGCAAAAATAATAAAATATTTTTCTAATAAATTTATAGGATCTACTTCCAAAACATCTGCTTTCTTAAAAGATGAGTCTGGTGAAATTTTTGATACAGGCGCAATTAAAAAAGATGGATTTTTCTCTGTCGATTTAAAAAATCATACTGACGACAAAGAATCACTTCTGAGCTTGCTTAACGATTATTCTTCTTACATTGCCTTACTTGCTGGCAAAATTGAAGGCGCTACACCAGGAAATAACAAATCACAAATTGCAGAAGCAAGACATTCTTTACAGCAATTCCCACCAATTGCACAAGAAGAATATCTATGTCTTGGTGGCTCAAGCGCAAGACTTAGTAATAGGTTGTCAGCTCTACAGCATCAAAGCCTCACCTTAGCTGCTCATGAAAATGTTATTAATAAAGCGGTTGCTCAATTTTCTAAGAAAGATGGTAGTCTAGTTGAAGTTCATATCAAGCCAATGCTTAATTATTTTTTAGGAGTTGATCAAAAAATAATCAGTGAAATTGATTATAATTATCGCAGTCCAATTGGTAGCATAGCTGCTCAAGAAATGTGGCAATTTGTTAGCTCTTATCAAAAAAACTTAAATGAGGAAAGGATACGAGAAGCTATAAATTTGCTTCAAAAGAGGGCTATATTACCTGCAATGTTACAAAATTACCAAGATTTACCCAATATTTTTACAGAAGAATTTGGGGTGGAATTTGAAAATGGTGACTTTGTAAATGAAAGAGGAAATTGGAAAAATTTATCAGAGATTGAGCAGGCAATAAAAGACAAGATAAGTCAGAAAACTGCAAATCCACAAGGTGTAAAATCTAGCCCAGCAGCCTCTAGGCAAGTAGAAGGTGGTCTTACTGACATTTTGGATGATAATGATTATTTCTCAAAATATCTACCATCTTCAATCGACATAGCCAAGCCAGAAGCAATTAAAATAATTGTTGAACTTGCAAAAGATCAAGATCTAGGTAAGCGCCATGTTGCCTTAAGTGCCCTAAGAATCTTAGGCGAAAATAAGCGTGATCAAGAGCCCAATAAACTGATATTTTTAGCTATTTTACAAGAAATTGGCTTAGATAATAAAGATGGAGTGCAACGTGAAATCGGTTACAAAAAAGCTTTGGGCATCACAAGATCAAGATTTGTCATATCTCCTTAATCGTATAGTGAATATTTGTGATAATATTTTACAAAATTCCATTTACCATATTGGATCCATTAATGATCAAGATCAGACCTCTAAAAAAAACTTACTACTTTTGCATAGCGCAATCATGCAAAACAAACAAGCAGAGGTTGAGGATTTATTGCGAAGCAAGAAAATTGATCTTAACAAGGATGGTCCAGATACTCTTTGTTTTGCTGCCAGAAATGGTAAGGTTGATGTCATAGAAGCTCTAGCAGCTGCCGGTGCTGATATGAATGTAGCAATAAACGATGGAGATGGTAAGGGCCTTAACGCTCTTCACATCGCTGCTTTATATGGAGCCGATGAAGCTGCTCAATTTTTACTAGCTAAAGGACTGAACATTGCAATGGAGGTTGGAGATGGCGATAGAAAAGGCTATAATGTTTTTCACCTCACCGCTCTCTATGGCGAAACTAATACGATAAAACCCCTAATAAAGCACTTAGATTCTGATAAAAAAACTCTCACAGATCTTCTTGAAGCAAAAATTATATTAAGCGATAAAGATAAGAAATTTATCAATGGAGAAGAAGGTGTTGCAAGTGATGATAAATATAGTGCCCTCGATATTGTTGCTAGAAAAGGTCATATTAAAGCTCTTGATTTACTGCTTGCTTACTATGCACAAAATGAAAACTTAAATATTGATCTCAATATAAAGGTTAAAACTATAGTTGATGGAATTAGCATAGAGAAAAATTTAGAACAATATTTAGAAGAAAACTCCGAGGAAAAAGAATTTTGTAAAACTATTCTTGAGCGCGAGCATCGTAAGCAAGTTCCGGCTCCACCAATGCCGTCAGCATCGCCAGAACGGCCAGAATCTCCTAGTCTAGGACAATCAAAGTCGCGCGAATAAAGCTATAAATTAGTTATTAACCCTTGCACTAAATAGTTAACTTTTAACTGCAATATTTTCACGGCCATGGATTTATATTTTAAATTCTAGACATTTTGATAAGGGGCAATATAGTGATGATTTTTGTCGCTTTGAGGCGTTGATAAATAATACCATTTCCTATCTTTAATACTACATTTAATCAAAT
>DDCV01000149.1:0-2937 GCA_002335845.1 Rickettsiales bacterium UBA1997
ATGATATTAATCTTTCAGATCTTAATGTTGTTGAGCTAGAAGAATTTAAAGCATTTTTAAGAGATTTAATAATGCATGGTGCAGTGGGAACGGCATTGGGTGGTGTTTGTACTATTGTTGGCGAGCCTCAAAACTTGCTTATAGCTAATATAGCTCAGTGGGAGTTTGTTGAATTCTTTATAAGAATGGCGCCAGTAACAATGCCAGTTTTTATTGCAGGTCTAATTACCTGTTATTTTGTTGAAAGATTTTCAATTTGTGGATTTGGTAATCAAATGCCAACGAATGTAAGAAAAATTTTTAATGATTTCGCCCTTCATGATGCTGCAAACACAACCATAAACCAAAGAGCGCAATTACTTGTTGAACTAGTTGTTGCTGTATTTTTAGTTATTGCATTAGCTCTTCACATAGCTGCAGTTGGGCTTATTGGTCTTGGTATAATAATTTTATTAACATCTTTTAAAGGCATTACTGAAGAGCATGATTTGGGAGAAGCATTTCATGAAGCTCTTCCCTTTACTGCACTTTTGGCAGTGTTTTTTGCTATTGTAAGTGTTATAAATGATCAGTTGCTTTTTGCACCACTTATATCATTTGTCTTAATGCAAGATGTTTCAACCCAGCCCTCTTTATTCTTTGTAGTTAATGGTGTTTTATCAGCCATTAGTGATAACGTATTTGTTGCGACAATATACATTAATGAGGTTAAGACTGCTCTTGATGCTGGAGATATTTCAATTGATCAATTTAATAAATTAGCTATCGCTATTAATACTGGAACTAATATCCCAAGTATAGCCACGCCAAATGGACAGGCGGCTTTCTTATTCTTATTAACCTCATCACTTGCCCCGCTAATAAATCTCTCGTATATGAGAATGGTTTTCATGGCACTGCCCTACACTATCATCTTAAGTATTGTTGGCTTTGTATCTATAGTTAACTTTATATAATGGATTTTAAAAATGCTCACAGAGCCTGTGTAGCTCCTATGATGCAATATACGGATATGCATGATAGGTACCTTTTAAGATTAATCTCAAAACATACATACTTATATACGGAGATGATTACCACAGGGGCTCTAATATATGGAAAATGCCTTGAACAACTAGATTTCAATAGAGAAGAACATCCGGTCGCAGTTCAGCTTGGTGGTTCAGAAATCAATGACTTAGTAGAATCTTCAAAAATATCTGAAGGATATGGATATGATGAAATAAACCTTAATGTGGGATGCCCTTCAGATAGAGTTCAAAAAGGTAGATTTGGTGCATGCTTGATGCTTGAGCCTGAGCATGTTGCTGACTGTTTAAGTGAAATGCAAAATGCTGTAGATATCCCAGTCACTATAAAGTGCAGATTGGGTATAGATGATAATGAAACGTATGATTTTTTTGAAAATTTTGTAGGTATAGTTAAAAAAGCTGGTATTACAAACTTTATAATTCATGCTAGAAATGGCATTTTAAAAGGTTTAAGTCCTAGACAAAATAGAATGATTCCACCTTTAAAATATGACTTTGTTTACAAGCTAAAAAAAGATAATCCTAACTTAAATATAGTTATAAATGGCGGAATAAAAAACTTAGAGGAGTCATTAAATCATTTAGATCATGTTGATGGTGTCATGATAGGGAGAGCAGCATATGACAATCCATTTATGCTTTCTGATTTTGATGAGCATATTTATGGGAAAAAAAATAAAAGAATTACAAAAGCAGAAATCTTTGATGAGTATGTCTCATACATGACTTCAAAGGAATCTCAAGGTTATGATTTATCGCGAATGGTTAAACATCTTTTTGGATTGTCAAAAGGCGACCCACACGCAAAGGCTTTTAGAAAGTTGATCTTGGAAGCTATTAAATCAAAAGATATTTCGCCTTACAAGAGTGATTTAAGACAGTTATTAGTCAATTAAGAAATCATCCATATCATCTGTAAACTCATCCACAATATTTAACCCGTCTTTAATCTCATACTCTCTTGATTGAGAGTAAGAGTCTCTAACAAAATTATATTTATCCCCAGATAATAAACTCTCAACATCCAGAAGCCTTTCTCTAGTTTCTATAGCATCAAGGGCACTCAAAGAGATTCTGACATTGCTATCATCCATATGAAATGTAACTTCAAGAAAAGATGAAATTGGCCTACTTAACAAATCTCTTGTAGTCGTTGGGCCTAGAAATGGAATCATTAAATAAGGACCGGGTGATACCCCCCATAAACCTAGGGTTTGGCCAAAATCTTCATCATGCCTTTCTAAACCCATAGAGGATGCTGGATCTAAGATACCACCAATTCCTATTGTTGAATTTATAATAAATCTTGAAAAATCATTGATAGCATATTTGGGTTTGCCTTGTAGGACTTGATTTAATGTATTGTCTATTTCTTTTAAATTTCTAAAAAAATTAGTGATGCCATGCTTTACTGGCTCCGGTGTTTTTGAGTAAGTTAATGCTATTGGTTTTAGGGCGACGTTATCAACTTTTTCATTAATATCAAAAAATGTCCTATTAATATTTTCAAAGGGATCATTAACATTAGCTACTAATGCTTGAGCTGGAATCAATAAAAATAATAAGAATAGTTTTTTCATATTTATAATTTTTTTATTAAATAATTAGCTATAAATTCTATTTCTATACTTTGTGTATTGAACTGGAAGTCATGAAAATCTTTTTCAAAATTAACTCCGCCAATGAAATTAACACTCCTCTCTAAAAATTCAGTATATTCAATTTTCTCAGTTTGTCTAAAAATATTATTTACGATAAAGCCAATAATATTTGTATTTAATTTGGAGAAAGTAGAGAAGGATTTTAATGTATCTTGAATTGATAGTTTGCTTGGAGTAGTTATAAGTAAAGCATGGTCTGGTTTAATTTCAGATACTACTGTTAAATATGCATCGCCTGTTCCAGG
>DDCV01000149.1:3060-5370 GCA_002335845.1 Rickettsiales bacterium UBA1997
ATATGCTGATTTGGTCCATATATATCTGCATCAAGAATGCCTATTTTCATAGATTTAGACAAATATGAGGCCAGTGCTGCTGTTATGGTGCTTTTACCAACACCACCCTTTGCTGATGCAACTGCTATTATTTTTTTTATGGACATATATTTTTAATTAATTCACATATAATACATTTTATATATGAAGGAACATACTCAAAATAAAAGAAAAATAATTGTGACTAGTGCTTTGCCTTATGCAAACTCGTCTTTGCATTTAGGTCATATTCTTGAAGCTGTTCAAACTGATATATGGGTAAGATTTCAGAATCAAAATTCAAATCAATGTCTTTATTTTTGTGCAGATGATACTCATGGAACTCCTGTAATGCTTAAGGCAAAAGAATTAAATCTATCAGCTGAAGAGCTGATAGGGAGTGTTAAGATTGATCATATAGAAACATATGAAAAATATGGTATTAAGTTTACTAATTTTCACTCTACTCACTCTGACGAAAATAAAAAAATTGCACAAGAAATATATAATTCATCAAAAAAAAATAATCTAATAACAAAAAAAGTAATAAATCAGCTTTATGACACAAAAGAAAAAATGTTCCTATCAGATAGGTTTATCAAAGGCACATGTCCAAAATGTTCTGCAGAAGATCAATATGGAGATGGTTGCGGTGTTTGTAATGCAGCGTTCTCTGTTGAGGAGCTTATAAACCCAATCTCCACCCTATCAAATACCAAACCTGTATTAAAAGAAACGGAACATATCTTTTTTGATCTACCATCAAAGAAGGGTTCTATTAAAGAATTCTTAGATAAAGCAACATTGCAAGAACCAATTGTTAATAAGCTTCGTGAATGGGTTAATGATGGTTTGAAAAAATGGGATATTTCACGAGATGCTCCGTACTTTGGTTTTGAGATACCAGATGAGCCAAATAAGTTTTTTTATGTATGGCTAGATGCACCAATAGGATATATAGCCTCTGCTATGAATTGGTCACTAAAGAATAATATTGATATAGCTGATCTGTGGCATAAAGATTCTGAATTTGAAATTCATCATTTTATAGGTAAAGATATTTCATATTTTCATGGTTTGTTTTGGCCAGCGCTTTTGGAGTCATCTAGTTATAAGCTCCCAACCGGAATCCATGTTCATGGATTTTTAACTCTTAATGGCGAAAAAATGTCAAAATCAAAGGGTACAGGTATCATGGCTAAAGAATTTGCTGATATATGTGATCCTGAAACTTTGAGATACTATTTTGCAGCAAAGCTAAATGATAAGGTTGAAGACCTGGATCTAAATCTAGATGACTATGTGCAAAAAATTAACTCAGATCTAGTTGGTAAATATCTTAATATTGCAAGTAGAAGCTCTTCATTTATTAATAAAAACAATGATCAAGTGGATACGAATCTTGACTCAACCTTGCTTACGGGAATTGTAAATAATAAAGATCTAGTTATTAATCTTTATGAAAATCGTCAATACTCTAAGGCTGTAAGGCTGATAATGGAAATGGCTGATGATATTAATAAGTATATCAATGAAAATACACCCTGGAAGAAAGATATAAAAGATGCAACTAGAATAGCTTCTGTAGCCCTGAATGGCTTTTATTATTTGAGTATTTATCTTAAACCAATAATACCAAATATAACCAAATCAGCTTTTAAGTTTCTAGGTAATCCATCTTCAAATTTTGATGATGTCGGAAATGAGTTAGTTGATAAAATTACTAAATACAAACCAATATTAAATAGATTGGAAAAAATAATACTAAATAAGGAAGAGGAAATGGAAGATTTAAATACAATTAATATCGATCAGTTTATAGATGTGGATCTTAGGATTGCTAAAGTTATCAAAGCTTCTCATGTTGACGGGGCTGATAAGCTTATTAAATTAGATTTAAGTGTTGGTGATCTTGGAAAAAAACAGGTATTTGCAGGAATTAAAAGCGCATATGAGCCTCATGAATTGGATGGAAGACTTGTGATACTTGTATTTAATCTAAAACCAAGACAAATGAAATTTGGTTTATCAGAGGGCATGGTTCTTGCATCTTCAGATGAAAAAGGCGGAATTTTTTTAATATCTCCAGATGAAGGAGCTATAGAGGGTCAAAGAGTTAAGTAGTATGAAAAAAGAAATAGATATTGTCGTTATAGGTGCGGGCCCTGTTGGCTTATTCACTGTATTTGAAGCTGGTTTGCTTGGTCTTAAGTGTGTGTTAATAGACAACTTAGATAAAGTAGGTGGCCAATGTGCAGAGCTTTATCCTGAAAAACCTATTTATGATATACC
>DDCV01000129.1 GCA_002335845.1 Rickettsiales bacterium UBA1997
CTCTACCAACTGAGCTATATCCCCGAAACAAAAAGCATAGTTTATTGCTAAATTAGGATGCAAATTAAATATTGCTCTCTAAAAAACTACTGCAGCTTGTAGATTACAAATTAAAATATGAATTTGTCAAAGCAAAATTATTATGATTTTTCAAAAAAATTTTAAAACAAATAAGTTACCAATTCATAATATGTCTAAAAAGTCACAAAAGGCCTTTAGTTTGATAGAGTTATCAATAGTTTTGGTGATAATTTCGATATTAATTACTGGCACTCTTTCTGTTTCAATTTCAAGTGTTAATAGCGCTAGATATAGCTCTACTAAAAATTTGATGGAATCTCTCTATGTAGCCCTTGGCAATTATGTTAAAATCAACGGTCATTTACCTTGTCCAGCAAGCCTTAACATTGCTAAAGGTGTGGCTAATTATGGTAGTGCAACAGGAGTTGCTGGAGATTGTACTGTTTTAGGGGGGGTAACTAATGTATCTGGTAATATTGTTTATGGAATGATTCCAGTTAATGATCTTGGTTTATTAAGTGACAATGGTGAAGATGCCTTTGGTACAAAGCTTTCTTACGCCGTTGACAGAACATTAACAGATCCAGCCACATTTGATGATAGGTTTAACGGCACAATTCCTACTGGAATTATGAGCGTAGATGATAATGGATCTGCAATTAATGCTGATTTAATTATCATAAGTCATGGAGCCAATAAATCTGGTGGTTATGCTGCAAATTCAACCTCACGATCCACTGATAGAGGAGATGCCAGTGAGCAGGAAAATGATGATCAATCTACCAACAACTCCTTTGTTGCTAATAATATTAATAGTGACGAGTTTGATGATATTTTGCTTGCCAAAGAAATAGCGACTTTAATTTCAGATTTTGACGCGTTTGAGCAGATTAAATGTGCAGTAGATTCTAATCAAGATCAAGATTATGGCGGTTTTTCTGTAACTTGGGGTGAGGGATATTACAATGCCAATGTTACATCTATTGAAAATTGTCCGAATTGCACTCAAACCAGCGGCAGCGGCGACTATACTGCCGGAAATGCTAAAGCTACAAGGCTTTGCCAAGCCTATGGCGTATGGGGAACTATTATTGAGTCATGCTTAGAGTCTGCAACTCCTTGTCCATAAAAATCACTGATAATATAACTAAATGGATATTCTTACTTTCGACATTTTTCTTAGCCTTATAACTCTAGTTTTTTTGGAGATAATATTAGGTATAGATAATTTAATTTTTATAGCGATTGCTGTAGCAAAGCTGCCAAAAAAGAAGCGTAAAAAAGCTAGAATATTTGGGTTGTCACTGGCTCTTATTATAAGAATAATGATGTTATTAACCCTGTCATGGGTTATGACCTTAACCGAGCCTCTTTTTTATATAGGAGATAGTGGTTTTTCATTTAAGAGTTTTTTACTTTTGTTTGGTGGCTTGTTTTTAATCATAAAAAGCGCTTTGGAAGTTATTGCCGATTTATTTCCAAAAAATATTGAAGAAGAGAGTATTAAGCAGATTAATGTTGCTAAATCAATGGCCGCAGCAATTGTGCAAATATCATTAATTGACTTTGTTTTTTCTTTTGATTCGGTGATAACAGCTATCGCTATGACTTCTAATATTCCTGTTATTATTACAGCAATCACAATATCAATGATTGTGATGCTATTGGTTTCAGAAAAAATTAGTTATTTTTTAAAAGAATTTCCTTCTCTTAAAATTGTGGCCTTGGCATTTATTTTTCTGGTGGGTGTGATATTGGTGGCAGATGGCTTGAATATTCATATTTCAAAGGGATATTTATATTTCTCATTATTTTTTACTCTTACAGTGGAGTCGATCAATATTATTATAAGAAAAAAGCATAAATAATATTAATAGATAAAATATTTATTCTTTTCATGACTAAGCAAAAAATTGCCATTATTGGCTCGGGAATTTCAGGTTTATCAGCTGCTTACTTTTTAAAAGATAAGTTTGATGTCAAAATATTTGAAAAACATGATTATTTAGGCGGCCACTCTAATACTGCTAATATTAACTATCTTGGCAAAAAAATAGCAGTTGATACTGGTTTTATTGTCTTTAATCACAAAACTTATCCAAATTTAGTAAAATTTTTTGAGCTTCTTGAGGTTGATTATGAAAAAAGCAATATGTCTTTTGCGGCCAAAATCGATCAAGGTAAATTAGAATATGCCGGAACTAATTTATTATCTGTATTTGCTCAGCCCAAAAATATCTTAGATATAAAATTTTTGCGCATGTTGCGTGATATTTTGCACTTTAATAAATCGGCGCAAAATATTTTAGATAAAAAGCCAAACCCAAAATATAGCCTTGGCAATTTGTTGGATGATTTAAATGTAAGTGATTATTTTATTAATTACTACATTTTGCCAATATCTGGCGCCATCTGGAGCTGCCCAACCAAAACTATGTTAAAATATCCGGCTTATAGCTTTTTAAGTTTCTTTAAAAATCACGGCCTCTTAACCGTTAGCGATCAACCGCAATGGTTTACCGTGTCCGGTGGCTCACAGCAATATGTAAAGAAAATTAAAGAACAAATAGGAGATAAAAATATTAGTCTAAATAATTTTGTTTACGAGGTAAGAAAAAAATCTAATGGCAAAATAAGTGTAAAATCAGATAAGGGCGAAGAGTTCTTTGATAAAGTAATTTTGGCGTCTCATCCAGATCAATCATTAAAAATGCTCCAAAAAGCTGATGAGGCGCAAATAAATTTTTTATCATCATTTAAATATCAAAAAAACTTAGCAATTTTACATAAAGATCAATCAATAATGCCTAAGGCTAAAAGAGCTTGGGCAAGCTGGGTTTATGGTAAAAATAAAAATGATGAGACGAATCAGATATCGGTTACTTATTGGATGAATAATTTACAAAATATTGATAAATCATTTCCGCTATTTGTGACATTAAATCCCAATGCTTTGATAAATAAATCTGATATTTTTGCCAGCTATGTCTATGAACACCCAACTTTTGATGAGGTGGCAATTAGAGCGCAAAAAAACTCAAAACAGGTTCAGGGAATTGATGACATATATTTTTGTGGAGCTTATGTGGCAAATGGTTTTCATGAAGATGGTATAGCTTCGGCTTTAAATGTTGTTAATATGCTTAATATTAAGGCACCATGGCAGTAAAATTTTTATCAAAAGCACAAGTTTTTCACAAAAGATTAAGTCCTTCTATAAACCAATTTAGCTATAATGTTTTTTATATTTGTTTTGATGTAGCAAAAATTAAGCAATTGAAATCAAGATTTTTCTCTCTTAACCGATTCAATATTTTTTCTTTGAAAGAAAAAGATTATGGCGCCAGAGATGGCTCAAATTTAGAAGATTGGTCAAGATCACTTCTTAAAAAATATAAAATAAAAAAAGTTAAGAAAATATTTTTACTAACACATCCAAAAATATTTGGCTTTGGGTTTAATCCAGTTAGTTTTTGGTTTTGCTTAAGTGAAGATGATAAATTAATAGCTGTTATAGCTGAGGTAAGAAATACTTTTGGTGAAAATCACAGCTATCTTCTTTTTAATGAAGATGGTTCTGAGATTTTGAAAGGTCAATGGCTTGAGGCAAGAAAAGAATTTCATGTTTCGCCATTTTATCATGTTAAGGGCAAATATAAATTTCGTTTTATTTTTAATAAAAATAAAATCGCAGTTTGGATAGATTATTTTGATGATAAAAAAACTTTATTAACTTCAGTTGTAGCAAAAAATATTGAACTTAATGATTATAATTTGTTAAAAAATTTATCATTAATGCCTTTTATGATGTTTAAGGTGATATTTTTAATTCATTGGCAGGCTTTGAAGTTGTTATTAAAAAAGAATAAATATATTCCTAAACCAGCGAAACCTAGTCACAAAATTACAACAAGTGAAAAAATATAAATTATTATGGTCGGCCTTTGAAAAAATAGAATCTGGTTCTATTTCTATCAAATTACCAAATGGCGACATTAAAAAATTTGAATCAAATAAAGAAGGTCCTAAGGCAGATTTGGTAATAAAAAATCTTGCTGCACTCAATATGTCAATCCATGGCGGTGATGTTGGCTTTGGTGAATCATATATGCAAGATATGTGGGATAGTGAAGATCTACCAACATTGCTATCTTTTTTTGCTTATAATGCAGAAACTTTAGAGCATTATTTTCATGCAAAAAAATGGCAGAGCATTTTGCTATTTATCGTAACATTATTCAATAAAAACAGTAAAAAGGGCAGTAAAAAAAATATCAGCTTTCACTATGATTTAGGTAATGATTTTTATAAATCATGGCTTGATGAAAGCATGACATATTCCAGCGCTTTATTCGATAGTAAACATCTTACGCTAAACAAAGCTCAGATTAATAAATATAATAATATCATCACAAAACTATCTGGCAAAACAATTCTTGAAATAGGTTGTGGTTGGGGAGGTTTTGCTTATCAAGCTGCCAAAAATAATTTTGACATTACCTGCCTAACTCTTTCAAAGAGGCAAAGAGAATATGCTGTTAAACATATTTCCAATAATAATCTTAGTCAAAAGGTTGCGATCAAGCTGCAAGATTATCGTGACGAAAAAAGTCAATATGATAATATAGTTTCAATTGAAATGTTCGAGGCTGTTGGCAAAGAATATTGGAATAAATATTTTGAGATTTTGCGAAAATGTCTTAAAAAAAATGGCAAAGCTATGTTGCAGATAATAACCATAGATGAGCACGTTTTTAAGGATTATAAGAATAGGGTGGATTTTATTCAAAAACATATTTTCCCCGGTGGCGCTTTGCCAACTAATAAAATAATTCATGATTTAGCGCAAAAAAATGGCTTAAATGTGAAGAGTGAGTTAAGTTTTGGCCTAGATTATGCTAAAACATTGCAAATCTGGCTTGATAATTTTGATAAAGCTAAAAATGAAGTGATAGCTCAGGGATTTGATGATAATTTTATACGCAAATGGCGCTTTTATTTATCATATTGCATTGCGGGATTCTTGGCTAAAAGAACAGATGTTGTGCAATTTGAGATTATAGGTTAAGATGGTGAAATACCAAATCCATCAATGATAAGATAATTCATGCAGGCGAAACTGTGAGAGTTAGAGTGTCAAAATAAGCTTCGTCGCTACCAGATACTTTCTGTAATTGACCCTTGTTAATTCTTATTCTTAATGTTGAATTCAGCTCATTATCACAATTTATAGATCTTTGGCGTCGGTATTAAAAATAGTCGATTGCGCACCTTCCGTAAGATTTGTGAATCTTCTTGATATTGAATCTCTCCATTTTACGACATATGCAATTTTCCTTTTTAGACTATTATTATTTAATCTAAACTTGCCATTGCCATTTTGACTTTCTGCGATTATGCGGTAACCAATATCGCTATTAGTGTAAATACACAATTTGTCATCATGCCTTATGGCACCATCACCCACCTTCCAATCGCTTTCAAAATCATCGAGACCAGATATATTTATTCTTACGGGAAGATGAATGAGTATTTTACCCTCGTTAGATTCTGGATTATTATTTGATAGATCTAATCCATGAGAATATTTTGCTTGAAAAGAGCAGATAAAAATAATTACTAATGCAGTTTTTAACAATAGTTTCATGACTTAAAATGCAATAATTACAGTGTTAACAGTGCTTAGATTGTATATTCCTAAATAATTACATTATATTATTCTAGATCAAATTTATTATCAAAAAGATTATAGAAAAATACAGCCACAATGCCACGCTTAATCTTCCTAATTTTACCCTAAAAATTACTAAATATTGATAATTTTGTAATAGTGGATTCTTTGTGCATAAGGCTTGAGGGGCAAACATTTGCGCCCCTAGGGGCACAAATGTTTTGTAAATTACAAAGAAAAATCACCAAGACTAATTTGATTAAATGCGGTATTAAAGATGGATTTTGATATTATTAATCTGCGTGCTAATTATTAACCTAGTTTGCAAACGGGTTAATATTGCTACTTTGGTTTTTAAAAAGAGTTTCAAGAAAGAAAATATTACAGATAAAAGCTAAATAGTTAGGGCGCGGGGCAATCTGATTTAGAAAGCTAAATGATGAATATTCCTCAATTGGTATTAAAAATGATTGTGCTACAGCGCTAGTTTTTTAGTAACCTCAGCCACTCTTTGACCTAATAATTCTGCAGTTTTTAAATCGCCAATTGGTGGTGTAACTTCTGGTGAATCATTTTCTGATTGCGCCATGGCGCCCATGAAGGAGCCAATTCTATTAACCGCATCATCCTTGGCTGCTTGATTATCTGGCGATTGATTCATCTCAGCATTGCCAACCCATATCATGCCGTGCTGCATAGAAAAAACTGCTAATTGAATCAGGGTGTTTAGCTTGTCGCCACTCATGCTGTGTGAATTGGTGAAGCCAGCTGCAACTTTGTTTTTCCATTTTCTGGCATACCACAATTTGGAGCTGCCATCCATAAAAGCTTTAAAAGGCGCTGAAGCAGATCCCATGTAGGTTGGGGAGCCAAAGATAATGGCGTCATAATCATTTAGCTTATCGATATTATCCATATTTTCATCAACCTTGAATAGATCCGCTACTGCATTTTCTACAGAATTTGCACCGATTTGCACATGTTTTGCTTGTTTTTCAGTGTGGCCAAAGCCGCTATGGTAGGCAATTGCTATTTTTATCATTTTATATATTTTTAAGTTAAAGAAAATTGTTAATTTTAAAAATTAATTAATCAGTTAATTGTGATTAGGAACATCAATAACTAGTATTTCACAATCAATAATGGCATTGATATTAATTTCTGAAAGATGGGTAATTTCAGCGCCATCACCTTTTGTCATTTTTACTGCATCAACCATAAACTCACCATCTGAAGCTAGAATGTAAATTTGATTTTTAATTTGATGCTTAATATTAGTGCCTTTTTTAAGATTTCCGCCATATATTTGTGCATCTTGATGAATAAATAAAGGTGCATTTTTATCGCCGGAAACAAGCAATGACAATTTATTGCTAACTAAATTTTTTGGAAAAGATTTGCTATCCCATCTTGGCTTAACATTTTTTTCTTTTGGGGATATCCATATTTGATAAAGAGTTGTGTCCTCATTCTCAAGGTTGAATTCTGAATGTAAAATTCCAGTGCCAGCACTCATCACCTGAACATCTCCGGCAACAGTTCGGCCTTCATTACCATTATTATCCTTATGCGTTACAGCACCAGATCTAACATAGGTAATGATCTCCATATCTCGATGCGGATGATTAGGAAAGCCGCTTTTAGGACTTATTACATCATCATTTATCACTCGCAAAACGCCAAAATTCATGCGCCGAGAATCATAATAAGAAGCAAAGCTAAAATGATGCTTAGCATTAAGCCAGCCATGATTGGCGCCACCTAAATCTTGATAGGGATATAGTTTTATCATTGTTTTTATTTTATAATTTCTAAAGCTTTTTGATAAACTTCTTTTTTATTTATCCCGTAAATATCTGATATATTTTGTGAAATGTCTTTTAAGCTTAATTGTTTTTTATGAAGTTTTTTTATTTCTATCGATAATTGTTGTGAAGTTATTTTTTCTATTTTCTTG
>DDCV01000047.1 GCA_002335845.1 Rickettsiales bacterium UBA1997
GCCAATTCAAAATGCGAGTTATCAGGAAAATTTGGATTGGCAAATGAAACCCCTGATTCAGGTGTTTTTAAAGTGGAACAAAAGTTTGAAAATATTTTATGCGCTGAAAGCTATAATTTTTGCCCATTTAATTTTTCTGTTGGTGGTGGCGCTGAATTTTGTGATAAGTTTCAAGAATCTCTCACAAAAGAAGATCTTCCTCAGCAGATGCAAGATTCTAATCAAGATCCTAAAACTTATAATAATATCGACCAAAATGCGATCCATAATATGGGCAGTAGCGAGATTAGAAATTCAGATGGCACTCTAAATAGCAAGGCTGGAAAATGTAAAAACTATTGCCAATATCTTAATCACTGCACCGTGGTTTCAAGTCCCAAAGATCCAATTTCAAGCGAATATTCACCCTATATTTCAAGAGCTTGTATTAATTTTATTGGAGATTCGCAGAACACGCAAGGCTATAATAGTGATTTTATTGCTGGAAACCTTAAAAACTTTAGCGCCCCTATAGCTCAATGTGTTAAGGAAACCATAGAGAATTTATTCCTTAATAAGGTTGGGCATAGTAAATGCGTTAATGAATCAGAGCAGCCAAACAAATATGAAGTATGTGACACCTACGCCACTATAGAAAGCGATAGCAATGATGGCTCAATTTTAACTCACGAGAAAGGGGAAAAGGCAAAAAACACCTCCTTCTTTGAAAAAATTCAAGACAATATGCAAAATATTGTGCTATTTACCTTGGCCATATCAATAACATTATATGGCGCCACAATACTAGCTGGTATGCGCGATATTACCAATAAAAAGGAAATCATGGTCTATATACTAAAAATAGCTTTTATAGTATATTTTACCATGGGAGATGCTTGGCAATCAACATTTTTTGATGGAATTTATAAGACATCGTCGCAGCTATCATCAATGTTATACAAAATGACAGCATTAGAAGATGAGGAAAAGCAAGATGGATGTCAGTTTGGCACTATAGTCAATAAAGATGGTACAAAAAACTACGAAGCATCACAGCAATATAGTCCAGGCAACGAATATCTGGCAATGTGGGATACTTTGGATTGCAAAATTGCGCGCTATCTTGGTTTTGGCCCTGATACCACAATAGCCAATATTGGTATGATAATATTGGCTGGTTTTTTCACGGGACCTGTGGGCATATATTTTTCTTTAGCTATAATGATATTTGGTATTTATCTTATTGTTATAACCATAAAATCCCTACATGTATTTTTGGGATCGGCGATAGCCATTGTTCTAATGGTATTTATTTCACCAATAATATTTTTATTCTTATTATTTGAGAAAACTAAAGACTTTTTCAAAAAATGGTTCATGGCCTTGATAAGTTTTACTTTGCAGCCTTTATTTTTATCGGCATATATCTTTATTGTAATAACTACAATGGATACAATGCTACTTGGTAGCGCCACTTTTAATAAAATAGGATCTGATCAAAGTATCACAAAGAAAATAAACTGCGACTCTTACTGTATTCACCTTGATAATAATGGCGGTGATGGTGGCATAGCTTATGAAGGGGGTGACTCAGGATATGAAAGATGCGTATCATTAAAAGATGATTACGCAAAAATCTATAAACCAATGGAAGATAGTGTTGCTTGTATAATCGGCTTTGATCAATTTGGCAAGCTTCCTGGACTTGAAATAATTGGCCTACCCATACCCATTCTCACAAATCTACTTTCTGGAGATGTAACAGCAAAGATAATATTACTACTCAAAGCAGCTTTAATGATATTTATTCTTAATAAATTTATAGGCGAGATACCAGGAATATCGGCCGCACTTACCGGCAGTAAGCTTGATATGCTAAGTCTGGATGGCAATTCAATATTTAAGAAAGGCGCCGCAGCAATGGTTAGTATACAAAAGAGGGCGTCAAGGGGCATAAAAAAACATGGAAAATCCGCTGGGAAGTCATTACAAAAAAGAATTAAAAGTAATAGAGAATCAATCTCATCTGGTGGTAATCATGAGGGCAGAACTTCTTCATCTGGAGGTGGTAATCATGAGGGTGGAACTTCTTCATCTGNNGAGGGTAGAGAGGGGTAAAAAATATAATACCAATTGAATTTATTTATATATGAAATCAAATATAATAGAAAATATAAGTAAGTCGATATCAAGATTGCCTGGCATGGGCCCAAGAGTGGCAAAAAGAATAGTTCTCAATCTGGCCTGCAACAAAGAAAAAATACTAAATCCATTAATAGAGCAGCTGCAAAATTTATCGCAAAAAGTATTTAATTGCACAATATGTGGCAATATAGATGAGGGCAAAATTTGTGCAATTTGCGCTGACACAAAGAGAGATAGCTCAATAATTTGCATCGTAGAGGAAGTTGCTGATTTATGGGCCATTGAGCGTGCCAAGAATTTTCGTGGACAATATCATGTTCTTGGCGGCAATCTTTCAGCAATGTCAGGAAATGATGTGGAAGATTTAAATATCGCCAGCCTAGAGAAAAGAGTTCAAAATAGTGATTTAATCAAAGAAATCATCATCGCTACTAGCTCTACAATTGATGGACAAACAACTGCTCACTTTCTTCTTGATACCCTAAAGGATATTAACGACATAAAAATCACCAGACTTTCCCACGGCATACCATTGGGAAGCGAACTAGACTATCTCGATGATGGCACAATATCCGTAGCATTTAAAACTAGAATGGAGTTTTAGTAATACCAAAATCCATCCCTTGGGTAAACTGTAGATTTTTTAATATTGCAAGAAAAGGCTAAAGAATTAAGTCAAGCATATCAATGCAAAAGTGAATTATAAATTTTCTGATATTTTCTGCAAAATTAAATCGCCGATATAATCTCTAAAATGTGATCCATCATAGTAATTATTAACATTGGCGGTTACTTTATCCATTTTCATAAAATTAAAAATATTTTTTGCGCCAAATATCTGCGTTGCATCACTTAGACATCTTTCATAAATATTTCTATTTTTATTTATAGTAAAATATGGAAATAAATCTGGTAGAAAAATGGCTATAATTTTACTTGCCTGATTGTTATTTTTTATTTTTTTAAATGACTCTATTAGCTTTTTGTTATAAATAGCATCTGGATATGTCACTTTGATATTTTTTATAATTTTTTCTAAATTTGGCTCATAATTTTCAGGATGCTGCTTTTTGAATCCGACTTTTATTTTTACATTTTCATTATTATAAATTGCTTTTTTTTTATCCAAGAATTTGGTTAAGTTCCTTATGCTATGCATAAAGGTGCTATAGCTCAAAAGATGTTTAAATTTATATAATGCTGACTTGCTATTATTGATATAAAATTCTGGCGCTTGATAGGAGTGAATTTTTGTATTTTTTAAGCAGGAGTTAAAATCGATTCCAAGAAGAATATATTTGGGAGCTTTTTTTGTAACCTCTTTAAAAAAATCAATATAACCATCATACTCATCAATATTCATTGCCGATACGGCATAATTAAACAACCTTCCCTTCTTAAAATTATTTTGGTTTATATAGGTGACCTTACTATTGCCAAGTAAAATTGAATCGTAATTTTTATCATCAAAATAAATTCTATTAGTTTTTTGTTGCCTTTCATTAAATCCAAGCTGCGTTTTA
Source organism: Rickettsiales bacterium UBA1997 (assembly GCA_002335845.1). Next base: position 3,648 of record DDCV01000047.1, read on the forward strand.
TTGCTAAAATTTTGATGATTAAAAACCCATAACGGATCATTTATATAATTAACCACAATTACTATAGATAAAATAACTAAAGTTATTTTTAGCGTATTTTTGATCCATAATTGTGAATTTTTTTTATGATTATTCATATGTTATTAAAGATGCGCTTCGAAATTTAATTAGCATTGCGCCATTTTCAGTTTATAATTTATGTGCTAGAAATTAAAGTATAAAAATTCCGATGTTTTGTGATATGATAAAATAGATACAGCTAATAGACAAATTGTGATGAATTTAAAATTATTATTAATCCTAAATTTTTTAATTAGCTGCTCCGAGTCTTTTGCGATAATGGGCAATAATTTATAAGCCAAAAATAACGATGTAGCCAAAACCAAATACTCAACCTTATTAAAGCGTATGAATTGCAAAAAATCATACCAATTTTCTATAAATCCAGTATTGTTAATATTAATTCCCACCATCTTTTTTACAATTGTTGTAGCTTGAATAAAGTTCTCAGACCTAAAAAATACCCAAGAGATATTTATAAAATTAAAGGTTATAAACCATGCGACAATTCTATTCATTCTCAATTTTAACCTATCGTAAAAGTGATGAATGCATATTGCGCTTCCATGTAATAATCCCCAAAATATAAAAGTCCAACCTGCGCCGTGCCACAAGCCGCTTATTAAGAACACCATCATTAAATTGGCGTAAATCCTAAATTTTCCAACCCTATTTCCACCAAGAGGTATATAGACATAGCTCTTAAGAAAATTCGACAAAGTTATGTGCCATCTTTGCCAAAACTCTCTTATATTGCATGATTTATAAGGCTGGTTAAAATTAAACGGGATCTTAATATTAAACATCAGTGCTGAGCCAATCGCCATATCACTATAGCCGCTAAAATCAAAATAAAGTTGCGCAGTATAAGAAAGACTTGTTTTCCAAGAATCTATCAAGGTTAAGTTTTGATAGGAGTCAAATCCCGAATTAACTATAGATGAAAAATAATCAGCAATAACAATTTTTTTAAATAATCCAACAGCAAATATAAAAATCCCCAATGCAATATTGTCGTAATTAATAAATTTATTTTTAAGACCCTTAAATTGCGGCATCATTGTTTTGTGATGCACTATTGGGCCAGCTATTAATTGCGGGAAAAAACTAACAAAAATAGCATAATTTAGAAAATCTCGATCTTGTAGCTTTTTTTGATAGCAATCAGATATATAAGCGATTTGCTGGAAAGTAAAAAAACTAATGGCTAAAGGTAGTATAATTTTTGGATTTACTAAGTCGGCGCTAGAAATTAAGATATTGATATTTTCAATAAAGAAATTGGCATATTTGAAATATCCAAGCAAGGAAAGATTAAAAAAAATAGCAAGAATTGCTACGACCTTATTTTTTCTTTTAACCAAAAAAGATCCGCAAACATAGTTGGCAATAATAGAAAAAAGCAATAAGGGGAGATATTTTATATTCCAATAGGAATAAAAAAATAATGAGGCTATAATTAGAAATATTTTTGAACCAAGAATTAATCTATTTTGTAGAAAAAAATAGTAGATTAAAAGAGTTAGGGGCAAAAATAAAAATATATATTCCAGCGAGCTAAATAACATTTACGAATAACTATAATGCTGATTAATAAAATATAAGCACATAATAATTGTTTTATTTATCAAACCCAAAAAGTTTATCTCAACCAATCGCAATTATTATTTTCAATTGCTTCTCAAGAAATTTAGTGCTTGATAGCCTAGAAACTCTTTTTATAAATCTTTTCCCTCTTAGGCACTGTTAGAACAGATATCTGAGCCACATTAGCAGCTCCAATGATATTTTAGCGCAGTGAGGCCATATTTTTCATGGTTTTAACTGTATAACTAAAGTATGTCAATTCGAAGCCTTGACTTGTAAGGTCAAAATAATATTTTGGATCCTAGATTTTTTTATCTAGAATCCAATTTCTAGATTATATAACTTTCTCAATTTAACAATGCGCAATAAATTTAAGAAAGCTTTTTTGTTAATTAAGGTTTCAATTGTAATATTAGTAGTTGCTTTTGTAGTAACCATGATCATCAAGTCCAAGACCATGATTGAAAAAGCTGAAATGACTTCTAGATCTTGGGCATTACAACAAAATATAGTGTAAATCTTGCTCACGACATAACGGCCAATATTTTGCTAGTTGCCGGTGGTGGCTCAGGAGCAATGGCTGGGCAATACAATCCCGCTGGTGGCGGTGGCGGTGGTGAAGTTTTGCTAAAAGAAGGCGTATCAATGAAATCTGGAGTTTACAAATTTTTCGTAGGTA
>DDCV01000108.1 GCA_002335845.1 Rickettsiales bacterium UBA1997
GCAAAAAATGTTATTATAAAAGGTGGCCACTTAAAAAATAATGAGAAAGAGATACAAAATATTTTGCTTGATGAAAATAATTTATTTTACGAAGTAACTAACAAAAAATTACTAAATCAGCAGTTTCACGGCACTGGCTGCACTTTATCTTCAGCTATCGCTTGCAACTTATCACATAATTTAACAATTCAAGATGCACTAAAAGAAGCTAATAAATATGTTTATGAGTCAATGATAGATGGTTTTACAGTGGGGAAGGGGTCTAATGTTTTGAATCACTTTCATTAAAAATTACAGTTGCTAGTTTTTTTAAAGTTTCCTGCAAATTTTTATCAGAAATGTTTTTAATATTTTTATTAACTAAATTTTTTTGATCCAAGCTTAGTTCTCTAGTATTCTCTGATGATTTTTTAACCAAACGCGCTTCTTGCTTGATGTATATTTTAGATATTGCTTTATAACCATAAAAACCAGCAATTCTTTCAATAAAAATATCGCTATTATTTTTTAAAAAAAATCCAGCTGCAGAATTAAAGACAATTATATTAAGCTTAATAGATCCATCTTTTGCAAAGTTGATAGATTTTGGCTGGCAATAGTTCGCATATTTCGTGCCAATAATATCTTGCCAATTTTTTGCTAAGCTATTTATCAAAGAGTATTTTTTGCTATTTTTAGTAGCTATTGGCTTTAATAAAAAGTTAATTGAGTCCTCAACTGTCTTAAGTCCGCTAAACTTTTTACTGCCAAAGCTATAACTATTAATGTTTTTGTTCATATATAATATTAGATTTTCTAACGAAGTAATTGGGAAATTCTTTAAGACAGCTATTATAAGCCTTATCTAGATCTTTACTATTTTTAAAAATGGCAAAACATGTTGATCCAGATCCAGTCATTTTAGCTTTGATTGGATTTTTATTATATAAAAAATTAATAATATTGGTAATTTCTGGATATTTTTTTTCTGCAATTTTTTCCAATTGATTGGGATATTTTTTTATTATATCTATAACGCTAGATTGCAAAATTTCTTCATTAGAGACTGGCTGAGAAAAATCATTTTTAAATGAAGAAAAAACCTCTTTGGTTGCCAGATTTATTTGTGGATTAACTAACAAAAAGGGAGTGGAGATAAACTCACTTATGTGAGAGTCGACAGTTCCTATATTTCTTATTATTGACGATTTATTTTCAAAGAAAAATGCCAAATCAGAGCCAAAATTAAAAGAAATCTCACGCAGCTCTTCTTTTTTAAGTCCAATATTGAATTCTCTATTCAGCAGCATCATAAAGAAAGCTCCATTACTAGATCCCCCACCAAGGCCAGCACCAACAGGAATGTTTTTTGTTATCTGTAGAGAAATATTTTTATTAATAGAATAATGTTTGCAAAAATAGCTAAATATTTTGGTTATAATATTATCCTTATTATTTATATTTTTAGCATAATCGCCAATAAAATTAATATTTAACTTCGGATTTGCAGTATTTGAGTTGCAAATATTAAATTTCAGTTCGTCAAAAATATCAACAAAAGCAAAAACAGATTCAAGATTGTGAAAGCCATCTTGATTTCTTGATATAATTTTTAGAAAAAGATTTATTTTGCCGGGTGTTTTGATTATCTTCGCTGACACCTTAAGGGGTTATTTGATGTTGAGTACGATAGGATAGTTATTACTATTTCTTGTAATAAAGAGCATAAGCTTTTCCGATCCCTTATGATTTTTAATTATTTTTTGTAGCTGCTTAATGTTTTTAAAGTTATTTTGATTGGCCATGATAATTACATCTCCAGCTTTAACTCCTTTTAAATTAGCTTCAGATTTTTTATCAACATCAGTTATTAAGGCACCCTCTATATCAGCTGGTAAATCAAGATATTCTTTATGATCTCTTGTTAAATCTATTGTTGTAATGCCTAAAAATCTAAATGAATCATCGCTAAATACCTCAAGCAATTTTTGATTTTTATCTAAAGCATCAAAATCTTGTGGAGATTTAACAACTAAAACATTTAACTTCTTAATTTTTCCTTGTCGTAACACTTCAATTTTTGCTTTTTTTCCAATTTCATATTGTGATATAATATTGGGAAGCATCTTCATTTGTTTTATTTCTACATCATCAATTCTAACCACTATGTCTGAAGGCTTTATTCCTGCTTTTTCGGCTGGACCATTATCTGTGATATCATTTATAAAAGCGCCATTATTGCTATCTAAATTCATAGCTTGAGCAATTTCTTCAGATACATCGCGCACAGTAACTCCAATCCAACCACGAATAACTTGACCATTTTCTTTTAATTGCAGGATAACATTTTTAGCAATTTGCGATGGAATAGCAAATCCCAAGCCAACATTACCTCCGGTTGGTGATAATATGGCCGTACTAATGCCAATAATTTCTCCATTAAGATTAAACATAGGTCCTCCAGAGTTACCAGTGTTTATTGCAGCATCGGTTTGAAGATATTCTTGTATTTCACCATTTTTTAGATTTCGACCCTTGGCTGATATTATTCCTGTTGAAACCGATTTTCCAAGGCCATAAGGATTTCCAACTACAATTATATGATTTCCTACCTTAACTCGCGATGAATCACCAATTATTGCTGATTTTAGATTATCAGCATCAATCTTGAGTAGGGCAAGATCGGTTTTTTTGTCATAGCCAATTATTTTGGCGGGAAATTTTTTGTCATCATGAAGCGTGACATTGATTGATGACGAATCTTTTATAACATGGTAGCTAGTTGCTACATAGCCGTCACTATCAACAATAAAACCTGATCCAACTGAAGATAAATCGCCACCATCCAAAGAATCTTTATTTTGTCTAGATACTATATCAACAACAGATGGCAAAATATATGACACTAGGTCTGTTACGTCATAGGCTATTAGATTTTTTTTAACTAAAGATTTTTTAATATCTTCATCTGATTTTTGTAAATTTTTATTATCAGTTAATTTCTGATCTACCCCTTTTGATTCGCTAGACTTATTATCTTCCAAAGAAGCAAAGGATTGCGGAGTAATAAGGCTATAAATAAAAAGCAACGCTACAGATAGCCTGATAGTTAATTTTATCATTTATTGCCAAAATGCTTAAAGAACTGACTGTCAGGAGATATTATGAAATTGGTATTTTCTTTGGTGAATGATTTTTCATAAGCTTTCATAGAGCGATAAAATTCAGCAAAATCTGCATCTCTATTATAGCCATTGGCATATATTCTGTTAGCCGTTGACTCGCCCAAGCCTTTTGTAAGGTTTGCCTTTTTCTCCGCCTCAGCCAATATTATAGTTCTTTCTTTATCAGCTTGAGCTCTTATTTTATCAGATTCTTCAGCGCCTTCGGCACGAATTTCTCTAGCCTCTTTTTCTCTTTCTGCACGCATTCTAGCAAAGATTGAATTAGAGTTCTCTTTTGGTAAATCAGATCTCATAATTCTTACATCAACTATATCGATGCCATATATCTTAGCCTCCTCATTAACAACATCCTTGATTCTCGTCATAATGTCGCCACGATTATCGGTAAGAAGTTGATTTAACTTAAACTCACCAATAATCTTTCTTAAACTCGAATCAAGAACAGCAGAAAGTTTAGATGATATACCAACAACACTTCTAACTGTGGTAAAGAATTTTAAAGGATCAGTTATTTTATATTTAGTAAAAGCATTAATAATGATTCTTTTTTGGTCATTAGCTATCAGCTCTTGGTCCGTGATACTTAAATCAAGTATACGATTGTCAAAAAAGATTAAATTTTGAATAAAAGGAATTTTAAAGCTAAGACCTGGATCTGTTATAACTCTAACAGGCTCACCAAATTGAAGAACCAGCACTTGCTCTCTTTGATCAACCTTAAAGGTGGTACTAAAAAATGTAATAAAAGCAATTGCGGATATTATTAATATTTTTTTTGTCTTACTATTCATACTTCGCCTATTTAATATTTAAACTTTTGTTATTTATTGGTAGATAAGGTACTAATCCAGATTTAGATGTTCCGCTATCTATAATAATTTTATCTATTTTACCATATATTTTTTCCATGGTTTCTATATATATTCTGCTACGAGTAACTCTCTTAGCGCGAGCATATTGCTTATAAACCTCTAAAAATCTTCCAATTTCACCTTCAGCTTTGGCAATAACCTCTTGACGATAAGCCTCCGCCTCTTGAGTCATTTTAAAAGCCTTACCTTTGGCTCTTGGAATGATATCATTGGCATAAGATTCAGCTTGGTTAATAACTTCTCGATTATTAGCTCTTGCAGTTTGAACATCGCGATAAGAGTCAATGACTTGAGAAGGTGGATCTACACGACGTAATTGCACAAGCGCTATCTGTACCCCTGAATCATAAGAGTCCAAAATATCTTGCAGCAATTCTTTAGCCTGATCTTCGATGCGTTTTTTACCGGGAGCTAAGGCATCTGCAATAGGTGTGCGAGCAATTATTTCACGCATAGCACTTTCGGAAGATTTTCTAATGGTATCAACCGGATTAGAAACATTAAATATAAAGTTTTTAATATTAGAAATTTGCCATTGAATTTGGAATTCAATATCAACAATATTCTCATCTCCAGTTAACATTAAGCTTTCAGCCTCTAAATTACGGTTTGAATATTTTCTATTGCTCGAGATAAATCCAAACTCTTCAGTATTTACATTGGCAACACTTAGCTTGATAACTTTTCCAATGGGGTAGGGGATATGATAATTAAGTCCAGGAGTTGATATTGAATAAAATTCACCAAAATACAAGACTACAGCTTCTTCATCAGGCTCGACTTTATAAAAGCCAGTAACAAGCCATAATAAAGCAAAAGATAAGATTATTATACCAAATAGTGATTTTTTATTTTTATTATTAGGCATTTTGGTTGTCTTGTCTTTTTTACCATTACCATTTTGACCGCCACCAAATGCTTCATTGAGAATTTTTTTTACAAAATCCTCGCCTTTTTTTAAAATTTCATCAAGATCTGCCTCTGGTTTATTATTAGGCTTATTGGTTTTTTTACTATTATCACCATTATTATCCCAAGGACCCCAGGGACCTCCTTGGTTTGCAAAAATTTTTTTAAACATAGGTCTAGATTATCTTGAATTGAAAATACATTAATAGTTAATCTAAGATTGTTAATTTCAAAAATAAACCAATTTCGCTATGAATTTTAATGATAATAAAAAATTATCGGACTTTACTGGCCCTAAGGCACAAAATCTTAAAATAGCCAATGTTAAAAAAATTATTGCCATAGCTTCTGCTAAAGGCGGCGTTGGCAAATCGACAATAGCTTGCAATTTAGCTGCTATGATGGCGCGAAATGGTAAAAATGTTGCTTTGGTTGACGCTGATATTTACGGACCTTCAGTGCCATATATCATGAACATAAAGGGTAAGCCAAAAATTAAGGATTCTCTTTTTATCCCAGCTATCTCAAATTTTGTAAAATGCATGTCAATTGGCATGATATTGGATGATGGTATTGCAGGAGTTTGGCGCGGCCCTATGACCAATAAAATCCTTAATCAATTATTAAGGACGGTAAATTGGAGCTTTGATGGCAACAATGTTGATTGTATGATCATTGATATGCCACCCGGAACTGGTGATGTTTATTTAAGCTTAGCGCAAAATTTTGAATTAGACGGAGTTGTGATAGTTTCAACTCCGCAAAATTTATCAATCATTGATGTCGAGCGTTCAATTGATTGCTTTAAAAAACTTAATATACCAATTCTTGGCATTATACAAAATATGTCTTATTTTACCAGCGATAATCAAAAGCATTATTTGTTTGGAGAAGATGGCGCTAAAAATTTATCATTAAAAAATAAAATAGAATTTTTAGGTGAGCTGCCAATTGATAAAGAAATTTCAAAGTTAAGTGATGATAGAAAGTTAATAGCCAATCAAGATATGGAGCTAGATATAAATAAAACCTTATATTATATATCTAAAAAATTATGCCATTAAAAGAAAGGATTAAAAGTGCTATGATTATAGCTTTAACAATATATTTATTGCTAATTTCTTTGCTATTTATTTTTCAAAGAAAAATTCAATATCTACCCACTGGACAGATATTATCATTGAAATCTTATGGGTTGGATAATTTTTCAGAGCAGATAATAAATTTGGAAGATGGTATAAAAATTTTCTCTTGGTACAAAAAGTCAATAAGAGCGGATAATAAAATTATTTTATATTTACATGGCAATAGCGGTAATCTAGGCGACAGATCTTATCGCTACAATGTTTTTGCAGAGCGTGGCTACGGAGTGTTGGCGATATCTTATCGTGGCTATCGTAAAAGTACCGGAAAGCCAAGCGAGGAAGGCTTAATAAAAGATGGCTCAGCCGCCTTAGAATTCTTATATAATAATGGCTATAAAGCATCTGATGTAATGCTGTATGGAGAATCTCTTGGTTCTGGGGTTGCTATTCAGATTGCTGCAAAAGAAAATTTTAATTTATTGGTTCTAGAGTCTCCTTATTCTTCTATAGCTTCAGTTGCTCAAAAAAACTATTGGTACGCACCAATAAATTTGCTACTTAAAGATAAGTTTGAGTCAATAAAATATGCACCAAAAATTAAAACCCCAACAATTATATTTCACGGCAAAAAAGATAATGTTGTGAGCTATAAAGAAGGTCAAAAACTTTTTAATTCCTTAAATATAAAAAAAGACCTTATTTTTGATGATAATCTGGG
>DDCV01000008.1 GCA_002335845.1 Rickettsiales bacterium UBA1997
TAATAAGTGCCTTTAGATTTCATCAAAGCCATGATTTCTTCATCCATGTAGGTGCCATGCTCGATTGAATTAATACCAGCATTCACAGCTCTTCGCATTCCCTCTTTTCCATGGGCATGTGCTGCTGTCCAAAGACCATAATCATTAGCAGTTTGAACAATTGCTTCAAGTTCGCTATCAGTAAACTGAGGATTCTCACCAGATTTTGCTACGCTTAATACGCCGCCGGTTGCAGTTATTTTAATTCCGTCAGTACCATCTTTGTATCTTTGTCGTACAGCTTTGATGGCTTCTTCAGGGCTATCAATAACTCCATCTTCTGGAGTTGGAGGAGAATAATCAGCCTTGGATTTTCCATTAGAAGGATCGCCATGGCCCCCGGTTGTGGCAATTGTTTTGCCTGACGTAAATATTCTTGGGCCCACGATCAACCCCTGGGATATTGCTTCTCTAAGGGCGATTGTCTCCATCCCTCCGTCCCCAAGATTTCTTACAGAGGTAAATCCAGCCATTAACGTTTTAGTGGCAGCGTTAGCTGCAAATAGAGCTCTATATTCTGGTTCACTTTTAGCAGGTCGCTCTGCCTTAGGCACATATTCCTGCGCAAGGTGAACATGCATATCCATGAAACCCGGTAAAACAAATGAGTTTTTTAAATCAATAACTGTGTCATTCTTTGCAGCTCTTGCATAACCCTTCGTTATCGATTTAATTTCATTGCTTGAAACAGTAATGGTTATTGCTTTTGATAGCTCACCACTCTCAACATCAATTAGATTTCCAACATGGAGCAAGGTATCTGAAAATACAGATGCTGACAGAAGCATAAGCACGAATAAATTAATTTTTTNNCTCTTTAATTTTTTTATTAACAAACAATACTATTTTTAGAGAGCCCTGAACAGAATTTTATTATTTGAAGAAGCTAGTTTTATTGGAGATTAATAACCTTTGATTCTAGCTCTATCCCATCTTTATCGTTGATTGATAGGGTAATTATATTTTTACTAGGCTGAATATCTAAGATGCCAAAATTTATTTTGGGATAGGTTTTGCCTACAAGAAGAGGGTCTGTTTCAGTGGGTCTTGATGAGCCTTTGTTAAGTGCAGAGGCAGTTATCTCAACAAGACCGCCTTTTTGATAAAGCCCTGCTCTGTGCCGGTCGCCAGAGATTAAAACCACAGTCTTTGTTTTTAAAACATCATTTAGTCTCTTTAATAATTTCTTTCTATCCGCTGTGAAGTTCGACCATTTTTCATAAGGGTGATTGGTTGCCAGTACTTGGATGGAAGATAATATTATTATTATATCGGCTTTAGAATTTTCTAGAGTTTCATCCAGCCATTTCCATTGCTTAGTTCCAAGTACGGATGCACGTGGATCGTTGTTTGGCAGATATCCATTTTTTCTTCCCTCTAGCTTTGACCTAAAGTATCTTGTATCTAAGCCGATTATCTGAACACTTTTATCTTCTATTAGCTGAGTTTCCTCAAAATAGATGCCTTGTCTAGCTCTCCTTGAATCTTGCTTAGGGATTTTCCAGAAATCCAGAAATAGCATCTGAGCCTCTTTTTTATTTTTATAATTTCCACCACCATCATTTTCACCATAATCATGATCATCCCAGATCGCTAAAATTTTTTTATCTTCAGTGAGCCATGAAGGAATGTTTGTTTTTTGTTTTTTGTATGCTTTTTTGAGCTTGTCTAGTTCTCCAGATTTATGATCTCCGTAAACGTTGTCACCTAAAAAAATAAATCCATCAATATTTTGCTTTTCAATTGCAGCCCAGATAGGTTGCTCTAAATCTTGATCCAAACAAGACCCAAGACCATATTTATATGCATAAGCGTTATTAGAAAAAACAATACAAGAAATAGCAAGCAAGGATAATGTTTTATTCATGGTGTTATTATATGGTTTAAAGAATCATATCAAAGCATGAAAATTACATTCCTATTTATTATATTTTCTCTGTTAGTAGGATGTAGCTCTGAAAATGATAATACTCCTAGCGTCTTAAGTGATTTTATAAAAGCTGACTACTCTCATAATCAATCAATTATTAGTTGTGAACTCCTGCCCGATAAAAACCTGAGCTCCGTCGAAAGATTGATACCAGTGTTTGTAGATAAACTTAACCAGGTTCGAGAGAAGGACGACGAAGTGATGTTTTTTTTCCCAATTAAGTTTGAGAATAGCAGTATTTCTAAATTTAAAATCCTTCTTAATCATCAAAACAAAGTCTTATTAGAAGCGATGCATCAAATCCTTGCAGAGCTTTCATTCAAGGAAACTGCTCTATGCAATACAGAGGAATCTTCATATGGGCGTTTAAGCTTATTTGAATCTAAATTTGAAACAACTCTAGCAGTTGTTGAACTAATGGAATGCAAGTATGTAAATGATTTTAATTACGCCACCATGAAACTTGTATTTGAAGAATTTATTGACGCCCTTGGAAAGCTTGATCAAACAATCTCAATTGTTTATTCAGAGAATCTTGAAATTACATCAAGCTTTAGATGGTTTAATATTTTTGACTCCATAGAGAGCAGAAAAATTTTTATTGAAAGCTGGCAAGATTTATCGGTTAGCAATCAAATTCAAACCTTGTTTACAGAGCAATCAATTTGTGGAGCTTCTAACCTATATAAAAGTTATAAAGTTATCTAGCTTATAGCCTAGTAAATTTTTCCATTTTCTCAGAGATCCTTTTAACTCCGTCACTGACTGTATCTGAAAGAATAAAAGGAAAAATAGCNNGCATGAGGAAGATACTTTTTATCAGCTTTTTTTAGATGTTTGAAGTCAATCCACATTTTTAAATTTTATATCATTTTGTTAAAAATTTCTGTCCATTATTTTAATTTTGATGCCACATAAAATAGTTTCTGCGCATGAACATGGTGTAAAATGTTTTTTCTAAAATTGCGGCATTAGTATAATGGCTAGTATATCTGCCTTCCAAGCAGATGGTCCGAGTTCGAATCTCGGATGCCGCACCATTCTTTTAGGCCTCTTTTTCTAAATTCAATTTTTTTCTAACGTAAATGCTAAAATATTAACCATGAATACTAAAAGCGTTTCATCTCCAATAGGCTCTTTTGATGCTTTTTATAATCAAATAGGGCTGTATAAATTATCTTTTATCGGGCAGAGTCAATCGAAGCATCCAAAAGATAAGAAATTACAGAAGAGTATTGATGATTTTTTTTCTAATAAAGGTTTGCAACTTATTCCAACCATGGATCTGCAAGGTACGGAATTTCAATTACGAGTTTGGAATGCTTTATGCTCCATACCAAAAGGAAGTACCGCTTCATATCGATCCATTGCTGAGAAAATTGGCTCTCCAAATGCTTCTAGAGCAGTTGGCACAGCATGTAAGCTAAATCCAATACCTTTATTCATTCCATGTCACAGAGTAGTTAAGCAGGACCATTCAATTGGGCAATTTGCACTTGGAACAAAAAATAAAAAATTTCTCTTAAAGATGGAATCATTATGAGCGTTTATGAAACGATAGTTTCTCAGCTTAATCTATCCTTTGATGTCGAAAATCTTTTTTTAGAGAATGAGAGCTTCATGCATAATGTTCCGCCTAATTCGGAAACGCATTTTAAACTTGTTATTGTATCTAACGACTTTACTGAGCTAACAAATGTTAAGCGCCATCAATGCATTTATAAAGCCCTGAATGATACTATGACGAGAATACATGCATTATCTATCCAAGCCTTCACACTTGATGAATACCTTAAAAATCCTATTATCCTAAAGTCACCTGACTGCTCTAACAAATAAACTGCATTATGAGAAATATTTTTAATTTTATCGTTTCTAAACCATGGATTGTGATAATTGCTATTTTTACCATATTCCTAGGCACTGCGAACGGTCTTCAGAATTTTAAACTTGATGCTTCGTCTGATGCACTTGTGATAGAGGGAGATGAAGCTTTTAAAGTTTATCGGGAAACGGGAGAGGTCTTTGGAAACTCAGATTTTTTAATTATTACTTATACGCCTAACTCAGATTTATTTTCTGATGAGTCGCTTGCTACCATCAAATCTCTCGAAACCTCTTTAGAGAAATTTGAGACTGTAGAATCTGTGCTATCTATCTTAGATGCACCAATTTTTTTCCAACCTAAGGTTCCTTTGGCTGATCTGATGGATAATCTAAAGACGGTTGAAACAGAAGGCATTGATTTAGTTGCAGCTAAAGAAGAGATTCTTAATAACCCTGTCTATCAAGAGCTGATTATTAGCCCATCCGGAAGTACAACAGCGATGCAGGTTACCCTCACAGAGAATCCTTTATACAGAGACCTCATCAATAAAAGGTATGAGCTAAATAACTCATCCGCGCTAACTCTAAAAGAAAAGTTAGAGCTAAAAGAAATCAACCAACAAATTTCAAATATCAATGATCAAGAATCTCAGCAAAGAGCAATTTTAATTGCTCAAATTAGAAGCTTGCTCTCAGAGCACTCCTCATCGGGAGTTCTTTTTCTTGGTGGTGCCTCCATGATAGCAACCGATATGATGACTTTTATCAAATCAGATCTTGCTGTATTCGGAGTGGGTGTAGCATTGGTTTTTTGCATCATGCTTTTTTTGTTCTTTCAAAATGTATGGTTTGTTCTTTTGCCACTGGCTAATGCATTTCTTACTACCGCTTTTACTGCAAGTATTTTGGGTTTGATGGATTGGAAAATCAGCGTTATTTCCTCCAATTTTATTGCACTACTTTTAATCTTAACGATTTCTTTAACAGTTCATGTCTTGGTGAGATTTATCGAGGTTTCTAAAAA
>DDCV01000113.1 GCA_002335845.1 Rickettsiales bacterium UBA1997
TAAATGCGATCTTAAATGCGATCTTAAAGACAACCCTATATCAGAAAAATATACAGTTCTGACTTTTTGAATAATGAGAGATAAATTAAGGGCAATGAGTAATATTAGCGATTTTGGGTTAAATCGTCTTGAGCTAGGTCTTCTTACACTAAGCAGTGCTTCTGGGTTTTGTGGAAAACAACGCAAATTGTTTTTTATTTTTATTAATAAGTGGTGACTTAAAAAACCGTTTTTATCACAAAAACGAGTAATTTTAGTATTTTGGGATAAATAAATATAAAAAGCAAATAGATGAAGAAAATTTTGATGTATGATCTTAAAATTTTAAAGATCGGAATTGGGATTCGGTGATCCGTACCCAACAACAGTTACAATTTCAGAAGAGTTAATATTATCAGCCATAATTACAAAAGCTGACTCTTTGGTTACCTTATCCACAACGCCAACAAGATGACCTGGGGCTAGGGTGTCGCCATCTCCAGATGTAAATACCATATCGCCAATTTTAATATCATGATTTTTTGGCAAATATAAAATTTCTAATAGATCACTATTATTTCCCGACAATATTCCCCTGACTCTAGCCTTAGAGGTTATAACAGGAATTCTTGATCTTACATCATTTAGCAATAAAACACGCGATTTATCATCAAATACTTTTTCAACTCTACCAAGTATGGCACTATTGCCGACCACAATATTTCCCTCTTGAATACCCCTATTTTTACCAATATTAATAAATATTTTTTGACTAAATATTTGCTTAGACTTACCAATAATTCTAGCCGCCTTAAATTCTGAACTTTTTGTTGAGACAAAGCTAAGAACCCTACGCAACTCCTGGTTTTCTTCATAAATATTAAGAGCTCTAACATAAAATGACTTAAGCTGATCAATTTCAGCCTGTAGCTTTTGATTTTCTTTCTTGGCAATTGCCAGCTCTTTAAAGTCATAAATAACAGATATCGTAGCATCAAAGGGAAATGTGATGGCATTAGCAACTGGCAGAGATATTTCTAAAAATAAATTTTCAACATCCTGCAAAAACTTATTTTCTAAGCGAGATGATATAAAAAGAGAGAGACAAAGGAAGATATATAAAATAAATTCAATTTTATTGTATATAATCTTAAAATTATGAGCAATACTAAAGTTTGAACCTCCATGATTAGGACGTATATATTGATTCATAATAATCAAGGAAAGTACGTTGAAAATAAAGGAAGATTAGTCTTGTCTAAACAAAGTAGCTCTAAACATTTTGATATCCTCAAGAGCCTTGCCGCAGCCATTAACCACGCAAAGCAAAGGATCTTCAGCAACAAAAACCGGCAATCCTGTCGATTGACGAATAATGTAATCAAGATTTTTAAGCATAGCTCCTCCGCCAGATAGAACAATACCTCTCTCAACAATATCCGAAGATAACTCTGGTGGCGTAGATTCAAGTGCAACTTTAATAGCGTCGATAATCTGCTCCACCGGCTCCATCAAACTTTCAGCAATTTGCTTTTCTGTTAACACCATTTCTTTTGGAATACCGTTTGAAAGATCTCTACCTTTCACCTGAATTGTTTTTCCATCACCTTCAGAAGGTGGGCAGGCAGCGCCAATTGTTTTTTTGATTCTTTCAGCAGTCGATTCGCCAATCAATAAATTTTGATAGCGACGAATATAAGAAATAATGGCTTCATCCATTTTATCGCCACCAACTCTTACCGACCTTGAATAAACAATTCCACCTAAAGATAAAATACCAACTTCAGTTGTGCCGCCGCCAATATCTACAATCATTGAGCCAGTTGGCTCGGTAACAGGTAAATTGGCACCAATTGCCGCAGCCATTGGCTCTTCAATCAAATAAACTTCGTTAGCACCAGCTCCTTCTGCCGCATCTTGAATTGCCCTTCTTTCCACCGGAGTTGATCCAGAAGGTACGCAAATTACAATTAAAGGGCCCAGCCAACTACGAGATTGATTAACTTCGCGAATAAAATGTTTTATCATTTCTGCTGCCACTTTGAAGTCAGCGATCACGCCGTCTTTAAGTGGTCTAATTGCATCTATTTTCGCTGGCGTTCTTCCCAACATCATCTTAGCAGTGCTACCAAAGGCACATGGTATCATCTTGCCATTTTCATTAATAACAGCAACAACTGAAGGCTCGTTTAATACAACACCTTGACCACGAACATAAACCAAAGTATTGGCAGTTCCAAGGTCGATAGCAATATCTTTTGAGGTAAGAGAGAATAAATTAAACATGATTTTAGTTGTTACAGATTTTTTCTAAACAGTTAATATAAGCAATAGCAGAAGCTACCAAAACATCGCTATTAGAACCGTTTGCAGAAAAAGTTTTTTTTCCTAATCGCATTCTAACAATAACATTTGCCAAAGAGTCTGCTCCTTCAGTCACGGCCTTTACTTGATAAAGTTCAAGAATTGATTTGTGAGGAATTAAGCTATCGATGGCTTTAAAGATTGAATCAACCGGACCATCTTGAGATGAAAAACTAGTTTCTAACTCATCATTGTCAATTTTTATTTTAATTGACGACTCAGCCTCTTTATTCTTGCCACATTTTAAATATAAATCTATTAATTTGTAGTTAGCAATCTTATGAGAAATTGAATCATCAACAATTGCAATCAAATCATCTTCTAATATAGTCTTTTTCTTATCAGCTAATTTTTTAAACTTGCTAAAGGCAGACTCAATCTGATTATCACTCAACTCATAACCAATTTCTACAAGCCTATCTTTAAAGGCAGAGCGACCAGAATGCTTACCTAGAATTAAAGAAGATTTATCTAAGCCAACAGATTCCGGAGTCATAATCTCATATGTATTACGATTCTTAAGCATCCCATCTTGATGAATCCCACTTTCGTGAGCAAAAGCGTTGGCGCCAACAATTGCTTTATTATATTGAATAGGAAATCCGGTGATATTTGATACCAATTTTGAGGCACGAGTAATAAGAGTGGTGTCAATATCAGTGCTAACTTTGTAGAAATCACCCCTAGTTTTTATTGCCATCACCACCTCTTCTAAGGCGCAATTTCCAGCTCTTTCGCCAATGCCATTAATTGTGCATTCAATTTGTCGCGCTCCAGCCTGCATTGCCGACAAAGAATTGGCAACTGCCATTCCCAAATCATCATGACAATGTGCTGATATTATCGCTTTATCAATATTGCTAACATTATTTTTAATAGCAGAAATCAAACTATAATATTCTTCTGGCACAGTGTAGCCAACAGTGTCTGGAATATTTATGGTATTGGCTCCAGCATTGATTGCTGTTTCAATTGCTTTAAATAAAAAATCATGATCAGATCTAGTGGCATCTTCTGGCGACCAATCTACTTCTTCACAAAAGTTACGAGCATAAGAAACGCTGTCTTTAATAGCCTCAAGCACTTGCTCCTCACTCATGCGCAATTTATGATGCATATGGATTGGACTTGTAGCAATGAATGTATGAATTCTTTGTCTTTTTGCTGGCTTAATTGCTTCAGCCGTTTTCAAGATATCACTTTTTTTAGCTCTAGCTAAGCCACAAATAGTAGAATTCTTTATAGTCTTAGCAATATTGTGAACTGCTGCAAAATCTCCATCTGAAGCTACAGGAAATCCAGCCTCAATAACATCAACTCCCATCTGCTCAAGAATTTTTGCGATAAGCAATTTTTCTTGCAAATTCATTGTTGCTCCTGGAGCCTGCTCTCCATCACGCAAAGTTGTATCAAATATTATAATTTTATCCTTCTTAGACATAACAAATCTTTTTAAAGCAAATCCAGCACAAGAAGAATTTATAGAATAATTAATTTAATAAATAAACAAAATCTATCTCATAACCAGTAATCTAATCTTCATCTTTTTGGCAACAATAGTATTGAGCTATTTAAAGAAATACATCGATATTAACCAAATAAATCACCCATTTTCTTAAAAAAACTTTGAGAATTTGGGCTATTTTTTTTATTATCAACAAGACTGTCCAGCTTTTCTAGCAAGTCTTTTTCTTCTTTAGCCAGGTTAACGGGTATTTCAATCTTAGTTTTTACAAACATATTACCACGACGGCCGCCTGAATTCATAATACTCATCCCTTTTGATTTTAAGCGAAATGGATCATCATACTGAGTGCCCTCGGGAATTTTTAAACGGGCTTTTGTGCCATCAATTATTGGAATTTCAACATGACCACCAAGAGCTGCTGTGGTGAATTTAATCGGCACATCAAAATAAATATCATCACCTTTGCGCACAAAATATTCATGTTTACGAATCGATACAAAAACATATAAATCTCCTGCTGCAGCACCTCTTTGGCCAGCCTCACCCTCTTTTGCTAGACGAATTCTACTACCGTCTTCAACCCCAGCGGGAATTTTAACTGACAAAGTTTTATTTTGATCTTTCCTACCCTCACCTCCACAATCTTGACAAGGATCTTTGATTACTTCACCACTTCCGCCACATGCTCCACAAGTTCTTTCCACTATGAAGAAACCTTGCTGCGCCCTTACTTTACCAGCGCCATTACAAGTTGTACAGCTGGTTGATTTCTCACTTGAACTCGAACCAGATCCACTACATTTCTTACATTGCAAAGGAATAGTAAAAGATATTTTTTCTTCACATCCTAAAAAGGCCTCTTCTAAGGAAATATCAATATTATATCTTACGTCAGATCCTCTTTGTGCCGCACTTCTTCTTGACTGCCCTCCGCCTCTAGAGTCACCAAATATATCAGAAAAATTACTAAAAATATCATTGAAATCAAATCCTTCAAAGCCGCTAGAAGCGCCACCACCTCCTCCTTGAGCAAAGGCTTGATGACCATATTGATTATAAGCTTCTCTTTTTTGCTCATCTTTTAAAATCTCGTAAGCCTCGGTTGCTTCGCGAAACTTTGCTTCAGCTTCTTTATCGCCAGGATTGCGATCGGGATGAAATTTCATAGCCAATTTACGATAAGATTTTTTTATCTCATCACCACTAGCTGTTTTACTAACACCAAGAACTTCGTAATAATCTTTTTTTTGTTGTGACATTTATACGGTAAAAAACTCTAAATTTATTAATTTTAAAATAATGACATCAAATCCAATCTGCAATTGCGCTTTTAACAAAAATCAAGGTTAAAATTAAAAAAATGAAAGCTGTATTCTTATATAGATCTAGTCTTTCTTTGATTTTAAGCCGAAAAGATAGAGTTAAAAATAGTCAATATTTATTAAATTTTAAATACTGGAATTGGTATTATATCTCAAAATTAAATATTATTAACCAATACTACAAGATATAAATAAAATGAAAATTTACAAGATGGGATTATTTTTTTTGATCAAGAAATTTTAATAATTTAGACATAGCAATAAAACGATGCGATATCTCGTCCTTCAGAGATGGATCTATTTCAGCAAAAGTTTCGCTCATGCCATTCTTGATAAAAATTGGATCATAACCAAACCCCTTAAAACCTCTCGCAGGAAAGGTGAGGTAGCCATCCACCCTGCCTTCAAAATTTATAGAAAAGTTAGTTTTTGGATCAAAAATAGCTAGATTACACATAAAAAAAGCCTTTGGCCTAGATTCTGGCTGCACTCCTTTTTCCTTAAGCTCTGAATATAATTTATCAAAAGCAAAGGGGAAATCTCTTTTTTGAGATTGAGGATTAACTGCATAACGTGCCGAATGAATGCCTGGATTATTATCTAAATCAGCAACACATATCCCCGAATCATCGGCCAGAGCCACAATATTTGTTTTCTTGGCATAATATCTAGCTTTTAGCAGCGCGTTTTGAGCAAATGTTTCACCATCCTCTTCTGGCTCTTTTATAATAAAATCATATGCTGGCAAGCATTTTATTGCCAGATGCGAAAGCGGCTGAGATATCTCGCTAAACTTACCCCTATTGCCCGTGGCAATTAGCAACTCATTGTCAGTAATAAATTCTTTTAGCACGATTTATATAAAATATGAGCAGGCCAAAACCTAATTTTTAATAAAAATATCCCAAATTTTAATCTTTGCGCCGCGGCGCAAAGATTGTTTTTTAATTTACAATTTATACCAAAATATATTCTATACATTTCATTAAAAGGTAAAAATTGACCCAATCTATTATTATCTACATCCCTAATATCAAAATCCATCTTTAATTAAATCTTTGGCAAAATATTTTTGAGTTTATAAAAGCC
>DDCV01000171.1 GCA_002335845.1 Rickettsiales bacterium UBA1997
GTTCAAGCGTAAAGTTACAATCAACTATCCTTATGAAAAAGGGGAAATAAGCCCTAGATTTCGCGGTGAACACGCTCTTCGAAGATATCCAAATGGCGAAGAAAGATGTATCGCTTGCAAATTATGTGAAGCAATTTGTCCAGCGCAAGCTATAACGATCGAAGCCGAAGAAAGAGAAGATGGTAGTCGTCGCACCACACAATATGATATCGACATGCTTAAATGTATTTATTGCGGTCTTTGTCAAGAAGCTTGTCCGGTTGACGCCATTGTTGAAAGCCCAAATTTTGAATTCTCAACAGAAACTCGAGAAGAGTTATATTATAATAAAGATAAACTTTTGGCCAATGGCGAAAGGTATGAATATATGCTTAATCACTCTATCGAAGCCGATGGTGACCAGCGCTAAACTTGATATTGCTTAAATTATGAACTTGGAATTGGGTCTGTTTTATTTATTTTCTACCATATTACTACTATCAGCTTTGGCTGTAGTAAGCGTTAGAAATACCGTTTACGGTGTGTTATTTTTAATTTTAGCATTTGTTAACGCTGCCTGTCTTTTTATTTTAAGCGGCTCTGAATATTTGGCCATGCTTCTTATTGTTGTTTATGTTGGTGCTATTGCAGTTCTTTTTCTTTTTGTGGTGATGATGTTGAATGTTGATGAGTCGGTTGATAGTAAAGCTAGTCGCAAACGACCTCTTTTAATAATGATTTCAGCTGTTTTAGCCTCTGAGATTTTTATTATCAGCAAATTTTCTTCTGTTAAATTTTATGAAAAAGCTAAATTATACCCAATAGATGAAAAAGTTTCCAATGTTGGCGCTATTGGCAATATTCTTTATACCGATTTTATTTTGCCATTTCAGCTAGCGGGGATTATATTGTTTGTAGCGATGATTGGTGCCATAGTTTTAACGATAAAAGATAGCGATAGATTGCTTAAAAAACAAAATATCACCGATCAAATATTGCGCTCTTCTAAGGATTCGATAGAAATAATAAAAATGAAATCAGGACAAAATTTAGACATATGATAGAAAGCATACATTTTGTAACTTTGGCTACAATATTATTTTGTATTGGCGTTAGTGGTATTTTTCTTAACCGTAAAAATATCATATCACTTTTAATGTCAATTGAGCTTATGTTGTTAGCAGTCAATATAAATTTTGTAGCATTTTCGACGCAAATGCATGATTTGACAGGTCAGATTTTTGCAATCTTTGTGCTTACTGTAGCTGGCGCTGAAGCTGCAATTGGCTTAGCAATTCTTGTCACTTATTTTAGTCACAGTAAAAACATTGAGATCAAAGAAATTTCTTCAATGAAAGGCTAGATTTTTAATTATCAAAGATAGTTTTAAAATAAAAATCGCTTCTGATAAATATAACTCAATGCGCTTTCTAATTTTTTTAGTAATTTTTTCATATTCCTCCAATAGCTGGTCTAGTGATGCCAAAAAATGCAATATTGCCGATGAATATTTAGAAAGGTTGGCTACAAAAATTGCCGATGTTAATGGATCTGAGTTTTTTAAGAATCTACCGCGCTGCTATAAGGTGAATCGTGAATTAGTGCTAAAAGTGCTATTAGACGATCCTACTAAATTTATCCATGCTGACCAATCTTTGCGTGATGATGAAATATTTATCAATCGCATCTTAAAAGTTCACCCAGATATATTGCGTTATGTTTCCTATGATCTGCGTAACAATAAAAGATTTATGGAGCAAGCCACATATATACAAAGAGATTCCTTGCTGTATGCTAGCCTAAAGCTGCGTGATAACAAATCTTTCATGACTAAAATGATAGATATAGATTCGCGCAATTATTTTTTTGCTTCATATCGCTTAAAATCTGATGAAAAAATTGCTAAAATAGCCTTCCAAGATAATGGCATGTTAATAGAATCTGCGCCAGATATTGTTAAATCTAACTACAAATTAGCCAAGATTGCTATTAATTCCAATAAAAATGCTTTTGAATTTTTATCAAAAGAATTGCGCAATAATAAAGATTTAAAAAAATTGTCCAAGACTAATGTGTCTGCAAAAGACCTTGATGAATTAAAAAATTTTTTACAAACACACTATATTGACAGCGAGTCGCAAGATGGATTTGCGGTAAAAATTATAAATCAAGGTAAGTTTTTCTCATCAAAAATGCTGGTCGATAGAAAATATATCACAAAATGGCGCTACAAAAGAAAATCAAAATATATCAATGACAAGGAAAAGCTTTCAATGATTGCTGTTGAAAATAGAAATCATCAGCAATCATGGCGCAATGATTTTGCTAACTACCCTTTGTTGCGTGACAAAGTAACACGCTTTTTTAAAAAGCATAATATAGATGATATCACCATTGATAATATGAGAACCACATATTTTTGGGCAATTAAAGATGATCTACCGACTGTGGCTTTTAATATTTACAGCCTAAGGACAAGTCAAGATGAGGCGCTGGGACCAGAATTTTCTGATATTAGCTCATTAACAATCATCACCCAAAAGCAAGGCGAAAGATGGAATTTATCTGTAATTGAGGTTATTTTTAGTAGCGAGGTTAGGTTGGATATGTCTTATTTAAATGGTCATAAAAAATATATTTTATGGGATTTATATAAAATAAGTGAAGATGATAAATCGCCCAAAGTTATTTTTAAGGTTGAGGATAGATTTAAAGAATATTTTGAGGTTTATGAAGAAAAAAGTGGTGGAAAATATAATAAGATTTTAACCTATGATCCAGCTACATAAAAGAATATTAATC
>DDCV01000026.1 GCA_002335845.1 Rickettsiales bacterium UBA1997
TTAAAGATGTATTTTGGCATTAAAACCATTTCCATTTTTTAAATAGCATTATTTGAAGCGCTACTAAAAAAACTAGAGATCCAGAAAATACATAAAATGCATAAGGACTCTGGGCTCCTGGAATACCACCAACATTAACTCCAAGTAACCCAGTTAAAAAACCAAGCGGAAGAAATATCGCTGCAATAACTGACAAGACATACATATTCTTATTAATTCTATCGGATAATAAGTTTGAAAGCTCATCTTTAACAATTTGAGATCTTTCTCGTATTGCGTCTAAATCCTCAACGTAACGCATATTATGATTATAATTTTCTTGCAATTGGCGTTTATGTAAATCACTGAGCCATTTTAAGTTAGTGGATTTGAGGCTGCTTAAAAGGTCTCTTTGTGGAACCATATATCTTCTAAATATAATAGCACGTTTTCTGATTTGATTCAATTTAGACCTTAGATCAATAGTTGGGTTCTCGATTAATTCTTCCTCTACATTATCCATTAAATCATCTAGCGAACCCAAAATAGGCTCCATTCTTTTAAATATAGCTGAAAGTAGTAAGCACAAGAAATCACCCGAATTTTTTGGAGCTAAATTTGATATTATAGCTTTTTCAACATCGTTAATGGATTTAGTATCTCGTTTTTGTATTGTGATAATTCTATAGGGATCAACCCACATACGAATAGAAATCATATCCTCTGGATCTGAATCCTTGTTAAGATTGACGCATCTAAGTATTAAAAATATACCATCATTAATTTCTTCAATCCTTGGCCTAGTCTCTTCTGCCAAAAGGCCGTTTATTATTATTGAATCAAGATATTTACATTCTGATGTAAGCCACTCCTTAGCATCATCATGCCCTCCATCTAGATGAACCCAGGCAAGATTATTGGATTTAATTTCTTTAGCTATCTTAGTTTCTGTTAATTTTTCTCCTAAGTTATTTTTTGCTAAAGAGTAAGCTTTCAATATGTGGCTATTATTTGCAGAATTTTTCATGTTCAAATTTAATAATTAATTTATGAACTGGTTAACAACTTCTAATATTTTAAAGAGAAACAGTGGCGATACTAATATTTTTATTAGTATCTGATATTTTTGGCCTACAAAACACAATCTGACTCAAATCACCACCAATATTTTCTTTAAAATATTTCATTAAAATATCTATTCTTTCCTGCGCTAGAGATAATGCTCTTTTAGCGCTAATCTTTTTACCATCCTTACTGCTGCTAGATTCAAAAACAGATGCGACGGGGCAAATTTGAAATTTGATTTTTTTATTTTTTTCTAAGAATTTTACAAATTCATCTAGATCATCTCTAGATTCAGATTTAATTTTACTTGTTAAAGTAAGGAATTCTATGTCGTTAAATCTAGGTTTTGTAATAATTTTATAAGCCCCATTAGCAAATGATAGTGCGCTCCCAGGAGAAAATGGTATTGAAGAGGCAAGAATTGGAGCTAGCTCTAGAGCTAGCTTAGATGCGATGACGGAACTTGCATTGGATATGAGTACTGAACCCACGCCTTTTCTTATTATATTTAAAATATTAAAGTTTGGATTGTTTTTGTTTCCAGATATTTGGAAATTTGCTTCAATATTACCATTATCATCTTTAATAATTGAGATGACAGTTTTTAAGGGGAGTAAAGAGGTGTTTGTTAGCTTATTTCCAAGTTCATTTTCATTATCTAAATAAATTTGCCCTAGATTAATGCTAGTTGTGCCTTTGATTTTATCATTATTAAAATTAATTTTAGACTCAATAGATAGGTTGCCACTACCAATTTGATAATTTAGCAATGATTCAAAGGTTTTAGAGAATTGAGTTAAATCTAAATTTTTTACTTTTATATCCAGATTTTCTTTATTGACTTTGCCATATTGATTAGCAGCCATAAAGCCACCATTGGAGAATTTTATTATACCATGCGAGGTTTGATTCTTTTTGTCCTTTAAAATATTAATATTATTAATTTTTATTTTAGAGAATCTAGATAGGTTATCATATTTAAAATCTTTAGATGGTGTTGAAAATATTAAGTTTGCTATGCTTAGTGAGGGGGAATTGATGCTAAACAGCTCTTCACTATTAACTACTTTCAGTTTGTTCAGCCTTAAATCCTTAATAAAATAATTTATCATTTTTAAGTCTTGAGAATATAAGAATAGGTCTTTTAATTGTGAATCCATACTTAAATTAATAATTTTTTCCTCAAGATTAACAGCGCCTTTGGCTGAGAATTTCCCTTTAACTTTTCCAAAACCCCGATTTGGATTATCTATCAAGGCATCAATGATGTCTAAGTCAAAATTATCTATGTTAAATGATATATTGCCTTCTTTTTTAGCTACAAAAGCAGCAATATTGCCATTTAATGCTATATTTGAATCATTTATTTGAATAGCGATATCAAAATTCATCAAATTGCGTTTTTCTATTAAATCAATATTTCTAACGATTATTTTTTTTAATTTGATATTATGATTATAAGGAGAGGTAATTTTTGATTCTAATATTGCAATTTTATCAATCTTAACTTTCCAATTATTTTTGGATTTGTTGGTATTGCTTGGTAAGATGTCTTGATGATTGAAATTATTTATTAGAAATTTGCCATCTTTTTTAACAATGGTCATATTTAGGCCGCTAACCTTAATTTCTGAGATATATATTTTTTTAGAAAAAATATTTGGCAGAGAAAAATTTACATATAAATTTGCTAAGGATGATTTGTCGTCAAGCTCTAAATCTCTTATTTCTAGAGATAAATTTAAAGGTTCAAAATTGACATTGTGAAGTGCTATTTGTTTTTGAAGCGATTCATTGGCGATTATATTTCTTACTGATGATACGATAAAATATGTCGCCGCATATTTTAACGAGATATATAAAATTATTATGCAAATTAGCGCGATAATATAAATTTTAAATTTTTTTATTAAATATAGCATAACAATTATAATAATCTCACATATTAACCCGCGCACTAGCTAGTTGAGCTTTTAACAAAAATATTTTGCTTTTTTTACTAATAATGGGTGTTGTAAGAAAGTTCAATTTTATAGTAAACAGAACTTGATGAAGTGACTGAAAGAATTGAAGTAAATGGTGGAGATAAGGAGACTTGAACTCCTGACCCCCTGCTTGCAAAGCAGG
>DDCV01000052.1 GCA_002335845.1 Rickettsiales bacterium UBA1997
AACTCAACCAATGTTTCAATTAAAACGGCGGTTTCAATAGTCATATGCAAGCAGCCGACAATTTTAGCTCCCTTTAATGGCTTCATTGCGCCAAATTCAGCTCGAAGGGACATCAATCCTGTCATTTCATTTTCAGCCAATGTTATCTCTTTGCGCCCCCAATCGGCTAAGGAAATATCTTTTACTTTGTAATCTTGTTGCATTTTATTGTTTTTTGAATAATTGAGTAAGAGTAATTATATATTATATAATCGAGTGATAATATTTCTGCGTTAAATAGTCAATAATGGAAAGAGAAGAATGGCCAAGAATGGCAATATAAAAACATAGCCAAACCCATATTTTCTAGTGCTTTTTACCATGTTTAACAGTAACAGAACTGTAAAATTAATCATTATTATTAAAAAGAATAATAAAAACTCAACCTTAGCCAGAGCCAAGGATGCTATTAATATAAATTTAACATAGTCAAAAGTCTGTTCTTGAGTTGCGAATAAGGTGGAATTATTTTTATAAAAAATATGATAGAAAAATGTTGCACAAACAACCCCAATTATTGCTGAATAAATTAAGCCAAAAATTTCTTGATCCACCAGCACCCTGTTAATTACAACTAAAACCAAAAGAAATATTAATAATGACTGGGGAAATGACTTATGTGTAAAGCTAGTGACTAACAATATAATGCAGCTAACTGATATCAAAGAATATATGATGAATTCTTCTCCAAATGAAAAATTTAAATAGCACAATATAAATGAAGCAGTTGTTGCTATTTCAATAAAAAAATGAGTTCTTGGTATTTTAAACTTACAATTACGGCATTTGCCAAGGGTAAGCAACCAATTTAGAACAGGTATTAAATCACGAGTCTTAATAATTTTTTCACAGTTTGGGCAACGCGACTTTTTGCCAAAATAGCGGCCGAAACAAGATTCTTTTAGAGGTAATCGATAGGCAAAAAGAGTGGCGTAAGAGCCAAATATAGCACCAAATACTGCAGATAACAATAGTTCAAATAAATTTACATATTCCATGCTATTACATATTTTTTAAGCCAATCCTAAGGTAAGAATAGCCGGTTATTATGGTAAGAATTGATGATAATATAAAAAGAAACTTTGCTGTTATGGTAACAAAGCTCACTATTAAATATTTTACATCAAACTCCATAAATCCACCAAGTAAATGATGAACCGTATATGATGATCCATCTTCTCCTAAAAGTAAACCAGTGATAGCAATCATTTGTACTCCCGTTTTCCATTTTGCTAATTTACTTACCGGCATGTTAACATGAAATTCTGCCAAAAATTCTCTTAAGCCCGACACTAAAACTTCTCGACATATTATTATTAATCCTGGAATTAGAATCCATAAATTATTATGGTTGGAATTTATTAGCATAACTATTGCTACAATAACCAGCAATTTATCCGCTATTGGATCAAGACACTTACCGAAGTTAGACTGGGCCTTCATAGAGCGCGCAAAATATCCATCAAAATAGTCAGTTATTGCTGCGATTGCAAAAAGTGAAGCCGCGATAAAATTAGCCACCATACCGTTAATATAAAAAGAAGATACCAAAACGGGGATAATAATAAGGCGAAATGTTGTTAAAAAATTTGGAATCTGTTTTTTATTCATTTTTCAAGGGCGATGACAATCTAAGAAATGGTTACATAAGTATCACTTATAGAGTTTTTGTAAATTAATTATCAACATTTTCTAGATATTTAATAACATCAGCTCTTTGTTGTGCTTTTTTTAAGCCCGAAAAAGCCATTTTAGTTCCAGGAAGGTATTGCTTTGGGTTAGTAATGAATTTATTAACTTCTTCCTTGGTCCAAACTTTATTATTTTCTAACATCGCCTGAGAGTATGAGAAATCAGACTTGGAGCCAGATTTTCTACCAATTATTCGATAAAGATTGGGACCCACCTTGTGACCACCATCTTTATTTGCATTATGACAAGATGCACACTTTTTAAAAACTTTCTTACCTTTGCTAGCATCGGCCATCTTCATTAAATCAGCAAAATCAATCTCTTTTTCAACGGTTTTAATCGGCTTTCCATCTGGAGATAATCGTATTTCATAGCCCCTAACAATAACCGATTTTTTATTATAGAGCATGTTAGTCAATATAATTGCAAACAAAGCTATAAAAAAAGAAATTAAAAGAGCCGGAATCATTTCCATAAATCTGGCATAGATGTTTTTAGATTTTTTCTTCATGATCGTAATTTGGTTAATCAAATAACATTGATACCGATTTTTCTTGCGCAATATTAAAAATTGCCTGACCAAGTAAATCAGCTACGTTTATAATGCGGATATTTTCAGCTAATAAAGTTTCTTGCCTTGGCTCAATTGAATTGGTGATAACCAAATTTTTAAGAGCAGATTTTGCAATTTTCTCATTAGCATTGCCAGATAAAATTCCATGAGTTATGTAAGCCGATACCGAGCTAGCGCCACAATCAATCAGAGCTTGCGCTGCATTACACAAAGTTCCTCCTGAATCAACAATATCGTCAACAATAATGCAGTTTTTAGATTTAACCTCACCAATTATATTCATAACCTCGCTAACCCCAGCTTTTGGCCTTCTTTTGTCAACAATTGCAAGATCTGCATTGATTTTTTGTGCTATCCTACGCGCCCTCACTAAGCCACCAACATCTGGAGAAACCACAACTAAATTATCGCTAGAAAAATTCTTCTGCATATCCCTTTCAAAAACTGGTGCGGCATAGAGATTGTCTAGCGGTATGTCAAAAAAACCTTGAATTTGTCCAGCATGAAGGTCGATTGTTAAAACTCTATCAGCGCCAGCTGTGGCAATTATATTTGCTACCAATTTAGCAGAAATTGGTGTTCTTGGCGCCACCTTTCTATCTTGACGAGCATAACCAAAATAAGGTATAACAGCGGTTATTCTTTTAGCAGAAGCTCTTCTTAGTGCATCTATCACAATAAGAAGCTCCATAATATTATCATTTGCTGGATGTGAAGTTGACTGGATCACAAATATGTCTTCACCCCTTACATTTTCCTTGATCTCAACAAACACCTCTCTATCGGCAAACTTCTTAACTTCGGCATCTATAAGAGGGATATTGATTTTATTAGCAATATCTTGCGCTAATTTTTTATTGCTATTACAGGCAAACAGTTTCATTTTTTACTAATATAAAATACTTGATTCATTACGAGTTACACTAAAAATTAAGATCAATTTATCAAGAAAGTTTTTAATAAAAAAACCAACATGGACGCATATAGCTTTTTTAAAATTATTCATATTCTTTCAATTATCTCCTGGATGGTTGGATTATTTTATTTGCCACGACTTTTTGTATATCATTGCCAGGTAAAAAATGGCTCTCAAAGTGATAAGATATTTCAAACAATGGAGCAAAAATTATTAAGAATAATCATGAATCCAGCAATGATTATTTCTTTTATTTCCGGCCTTTATTTAGCTTCTTTAGTTGGATTTGAGCCTTGGCTACATGCCAAGCTTACTTTGGTTTTGGCGCTTGCTGGTTTTCACGGCTATCTAGCAAAATGTCGCAAAGATTTTGCTGCCAACCAAAATCAAAAAAGTGAAAAATTTTATCGAATCATAAATGAAGTTCCAACAATATTATTGATAGGAATTGTGATTTTGGCGGTTTTAAAGCCATTTTGATCTCACTCCAAGAATTATACCAAATCCTATTTTAAGATGAATTTTATAATAAATATATGAAAAATTTAGTCGCAATCACCGAAGAGAAATTTGATGTTATAGTTAGTCCAAGATATGCCACTAAAAATAATTTATGTGGCCATGAGCTATATGCAAAGCCTTTTTGCTATCTTAATAAAGCAGCCATTAATCCACTTAATGAAGCCATAAAAATTGCAGCTCAACAAAATTTGCGATTAAAGATTTGGGATTGCTATCGTCCTTTTGCGGTTCAAAAATATATGTTTGACTTCTTTAATGGATCAATGGATGCTGCGCAATTTATATCTGACCCAACCAATGGCATTAAAACTCATTGTCGCGGCGCTGCTATTGATCTAACTTTGGTTGATAAAAATAATCAGGAATTGGATATGGGAACTGATTTAGATGAATTTAGTGAAAGAGCTTTTCAGGCCTGCAAATCTATATCTAACGAATCTCAAAAAAATCGCATTAAGCTACTAAATATCATGACAATGGCTGGATTTAACTTTATCACCACAGAATGGTGGCACTATCAACTTTTCGATCCAATAAATTATGATATTATAGAGCCAGAAGACGGAAT
The DNA here is from genome assembly GCA_002335845.1 of Rickettsiales bacterium UBA1997. The sequence goes on from DDCV01000052.1 coordinate 4,312, forward strand.
GGTTAGTGACAAAGTTTTAAAAGACTTGAGTAATGCCATCTAAAATTTATAATTCCCCTTCGCTATTAAAGCTAGAGTGTTAATTTGGCGTTAAATTTCAATGCTAATAGTAATACCAAAATCCATCTATAATACCACATTTAATCTTCCTAATTTTGGTCTAAAATTTAATCAAGAAAGCTTATCTATATCAATATACACAGTGCTTTCTTGATTAAATTTTATCCTCAAAACTAATTTGATTAAATGTGGTATTATAGATGGATTTTAGCATAATCTATCTACTACCTTGATCTTGATCATATTTTTTTACCTCATTTATCATAAAAGGTGCTTGTGATATTGTGAATATTAGAGTAATTGGCATCATGCCAAAAACCTTGAATTTCACCCAAAAGTCAGTATCAAAAGAACGCCAAATAAATTCATTTACAAATGCAAGGAATATAAAAAATAAAGCCCAACGCAAAGATAGCGTCAGCCAAGCTTGATTTGATATTTTAAGCTGCTGCCCCAAAAGATATCCTAATAAAGGCTTTTTAGCAAAATATCCGTAGAGCAGGATTAGGGCAAAAATAGAATTAATTATAGTTGGTTTTAGTTTAATAAAAAGCTCATCTTGCAATATTATTGTCATGCCTCCAAAAACTGCTAAGATTATTGCTGAAAATAAAGCAATATTAGGAATATTTTTAGTCAAAACATAGCTAACAGACAATGTTATTGCTGTTGCTATAAGCATAAAAATTGTTGCCGTAATCAGTGGGTTTGGTGTTTTGGCTAATTTAAAAATTGTAAAAAATACAATTAATGGCAAATAATCACATAAAAGCTTAACCAAGCCCTCATAAGATTTATCTAGATCCTTTTCTTGTTTTTTTTTAATCATTATAATTTACAGTTATATTTATGGTCGTTATTTTTACGAATATTAGCTAGCTCGAATCTATAAATTATATTTTTATAACCCTGACTTCTTATGCTTGATAACATTTGAGAATTTCCCTGATAAGAAAATGGTATGTTTAAAATCTTAATAGATGATTCTCTCATATTTAGAAGATGCTCTTCAATGATTGGTGACGAACCCTTGCCAACAACCAGGCTCATGTTGGTTTTGGGCTGTATTATGTCATTATTTATATTTTTTATTTCAAAGGCAATATCAACTATATCATTACAAGAAACTCGATTACCAATCAATGATTCCACCTCGTCAAATACTAAAATATCAGGAGTGCTATTACTGGGATCCATCATTCTTTTCTTCAATTCTTGCGCCTTAAAAACATCGCTATGAATTTTTTTACCCTTATTTAAAGCCTCCTTGTAGCCCTTACTTATCTCATCCTTATTAAGATTATGCCCCAGTGAGTGAGGATTTTCTTTGTTACTAAATAAGGCAAAGTAAAGAACGGCGATTATACCGACAATCTTAAGCCAGGAATTTTGTGATATATCGAATATTTTTTTCATAAATCAAAAAAGATCTGACCTTGACGCAAGATCTGCAATTTGTTAGAAGGTATTTTTGCAACAGTGGAAGAGATTTTTGAGCCACAATTTCCGCTACAAATTAATAAATCCAACTTGCTATCATTAAAATATTTTTCAACCTCTATGTCACTTGTTGCTGATTCTTGGCCAGAAATATTAGCGCTTGTAACCGCCATAACACCTTGATATTTATCAACCAGTTTTTTTACAAATGGGTTGTCGCTGATCCTAAAAGCTAAAAAACCATCCTCATTTAAATTGAGGTTTTTTGCTAATTTAATATTTGAACTATTGCTAATCTTTAATACCAATGTTAGCGGTCCGGGTAAGTATTTTTTGGCAATATTTAAAGCTAAATCATTAAACTCCAGCAATTCTTGTGCAATTTCTAAGTTTTTTAAAAAAATTGCAATCGGCTTACTTTGATCTCTTTTTTTTAGCGAATATAGCTCATCAACCGCCTGAAAATTACTGGCGTCACAGGCAAGGCCATAAACAGTTTCTGTGGCAAAAGATATTATCTTGCCATCTTCCAGATATCTAGAGGCAATGATATCGGCATCTTGTTGATTAAAATGTATTTTTTTCATTCAAACATAAATAAAAAATTATTTAATATAAATACCAATCATCAGAGTTAATTAATTTTGATAATTGGTATTTATATTGATTTAACTGGAGAAAATGTTTTGCGATGTATTTTTGATATACCAAATTCTTTTAGCTTTTCAACATGAAGCTTAGTTGGATAACCCATATGTTTATCAAAACCATATTGTGGGAATTCTTGATGATTTTTTAACATAATTTCATCGCGAGTTTCTTTGGCTATAATTGACGCCGCAGCAATTGAGATTGACTTTTGATCGCCCTTCACTACCGGCAAAATATTTTTGATTTCATCATGCAAATCAAAGGGTTTAAAATTTCCATCCACCAAAATTATCTGCGGCTTTATTTGATATTTTTGAATAAAATTTTTATATGATTTTAGCATCGCTAATTTAGTTGCTTGCAATATATTTATATCATCAATGGTTTTTTCATCAACAATGCCAACGCCATATTTTGCAGATATCTTAATTTCTTCAAATATGACTTTTCTTTTTTTTGCACTGATCTTTTTTGAATCATCAATGCCATTAGGAAAGTTATCTTTATCAATCAAAATGCAAGCCGCTACAACAGGACCGGCAATAGGCCCTCTACCAGCCTCATCGATTCCAATGACAGTTAAATTATCATAAAAATTTTCTAAATCAAAGCTAGGCATCGCTAAAAAGGCTTGTTTAATTGACACTAAATACAAACTTATTTATGTCTTTTTATTAAAATTTTGGCTTGTTTTATTTTTTTAGAACTACAATTCTATTAAAATCAATATATTAAACCATTATTAATTATTATTTTACAATCCTCCTATGGCGTTCATGAATAAAAAAAATCTTACCAAAAATCCCTTCTGCAACAAATATATCACTGTAGCAATTATTGCTATAGCTTTAGCAATAATATTCTTTGTTGGAATTGCAAAAAATACTTCGGTTGCCAGTAGCGAATCTAAAACAGATGTTGAAAAAGTTATTGCAAATTGGATTGCTAACAATCCAGAAGCAATTTTAGAATCTGTGCAAAATATGCAACGCAAAGCTATGGAGGATCAGAAAAAAAATGCTCAAAAAAATATATCAGTTAAAAAAAACGAACTTTTTAATGATAAAAATAGCCCAGAAAAATCTTCAAAAAATTATGATGTCTCAATAGTAGAATTTTTTGATTATTCATGCGGATATTGTAAAAAATCAGCCAAAACAGTTGAAAGAATTATTAAAAGTGATAAAAAGGTTCGCTTTATTCACAAACATTTTCCAATCTTAGGGCAGCCTTCGCAAGAGATGTCACAAGTGGCTTTAGCAATTCATATTTCTCAGCCAAAATACTATTTTGATTTCCATAATGAGCTTATGAAGTCACCCGCTCGTGGCAAAAAAGCAGCCTTAGATGTTGCTAAAAAAGTAGGTGCTGATGTCGCTAAAATTGAAAAAACTTTAGAAGATAAAAAGAAGGAAATTCAATCTATGATTGACGACAATTTAGAGTTAGGATCTTCAGTTGGTGTCACTGGCACGCCAGGATTTGTAATTGGTGAAGAGCTTATACCTGGAGCTATAAGCTTTGACTCTTTTAAGAAGAAGATTGCAGAAGCTAGAAATTAATAACTATTACATCCCTCGCAATTTGAATTCACAGCGCGAGGGATTAAGCCCACCTTCTCCATTCATTACTAAATATTAACCTGCACACTAACTAGTTAACTTCTAACTACAGTATTTTCTTTCTTGAAACTCTTCTTGAAAACCAAGGTAGCAGTAAGCACCACGGCTTTCAACAAGATCTTCAAGAAAAAAAATCTTTT
>DDCV01000059.1 GCA_002335845.1 Rickettsiales bacterium UBA1997
TTATTGACGGATCTGGGTTTAATTAAATAATTATTAAATATAATTTGCATAAAAGTAAAAATTTGCTATAATGCTCTTTTTTAATAATTTTTAAAGCATAGGAGTAAATTATAATCATGAAGAAAAGTGGAAGTTTTCTTACGAATCATTTAAAGGAGGCTAACGAGAACTACTTTGAGCATTTTCTTTTTGCTTTTAGCTTAGCTTGGTGGATAATTATTTCTGGCATTATTCATCTTGTTCACTCAATTTTCCCTTTTTTATTTCCGCGTGTTGCTGTTAAGTATATTAGAAAAATTAACTCAATAATGCAAAGACGACTTGAAATTTGTAAAAAAAAGTCTTCTAATCAGGAAAAATAGATCTTTTGCTATTAAAAAAACCTGAATCTTCTTAAGATGACAATAATCAAAGACGTTAAAGCGCGAGAAATAATAGACTCTCGTGGTTATCCAACCGTGGAAGCGGAAATACATCTTAAAGATGGTAGTTTTGCCATTGCCGCTGTACCATCGGGCGCATCAACCGGCAGCTTGGAGGCTTGCGAGTTAAGAGATAATGATAAGAATAGATTTTTTGGCAAAGGCGTTTTGCAAGCTATAAAAAATATTGATACTAAAATTAAGCCTAAAATTATAGGTCTTGATTGCTCAAATTACAAAGCCATTGACAAATTAATGATCGATCTTGATGGCACTGAAAATAAATCAAATATTGGCGCTAATGCGATATTAGCAGTTTCATTGGCTTGCGCCAAAGCCGCTGCGATCTTTAACAAAACTCCGCTTTTTAAGTTTATTAATCAACAGGATAAAGATTTTTTAATGCCGGTACCAATGATGAATATCATCAATGGAGGCAAGCATGCTGATAATAAAATCGACATTCAAGAGTTCATGATCATGCCAATTGGCGCTGAATCAATTAAAGACGCCATTAGAATTGGCGCTGAAATTTTTCAAAAACTTAAATCTCTACTTAAGAAAGATGGTTTTAACACTAATGTCGGTGACGAAGGTGGCTTTGCGCCAAATATTGAAGGTGCTAAACAGGCTTTAGATTATATTTGCAAATCCATAAAAGCCGCTGGATATAATGTGGGTAAGGATGTAGTTTTGGCACTAGACGCCGCATCAACAGAATTTTATATGTACGGCAAATATCACATTGATGGACAAATAAAAACCTCTGAAGAGTTGGTTAAATATTATGAAGAGTTGGTAGATAATTATCCAATTTTTTCTATCGAAGATGCTTGCGCTGAGGATGATATTGAGGGTTGGAAAATAATAACCGCTAAGCTAGGAAATAGAATCCAGTTAGTTGGCGATGATTTATTTGTTACCAATCCCAAAATTTTAAATAAGGGGATAAAAGATAATCTCGCTAATGCTATTTTGATTAAATTTAATCAAATAGGAACTTTGAGCGAGACATTGCAAACAATAGATATAGCTAAGAAAGCTAAATATAATAATATTATTTCGCATCGCTCTGGTGAAACTGAGGATTCAACGATTGCTCATATTGCAGTCGCCACCAATGCTGGGCAGATAAAAACCGGATCAGTTTGCAGATCGGATCGTTGCGCTAAATATAATGAATTGATCCGGATAGAAGAATATCTTGGCGAAAAAGCCATTTATCAAGGTAGTTTGCTTTTTAAAAAATAAATCAAATTAAAGATTTGAATTGATATTATTCATCAATATATTTGCACCAAGCAATGTCTGAGGTAAGTGATAAAATAAGTTATATAAATGGTCAATTTTTACCTCACGATAAATGCTTAATCCACATTGATGATCGCGGCTTCCAATTTGCTGATGGTGTTTATGAGGTTACTTTATTAAAAGATGGCAGGTTAATAGATGGCTTCAATCATATAGAAAGGCTATTTCGCAGCCTTAAGGAGTTAGATATTTTGCACAACTTTACCCATCAATTCATCAGTGATATTCAGTTACAACTTTTTGCTAAAAATAATATAAATAATGGTTTTTGTTATTTGAATGTTACGCGCGGAGTTCATAGTCGCATACAAAACCAGCCGTCGGCAAAGCCAACAATAAATGCAATTGTTACAGTAATAGACGATATAGATGATCAATCTTTGCAGCCGATAAATGTAATATCGCATCAAGATTTACGTTGGCTGCGCTGTGATATAAAATCAGTTGGCTTATGTGCTTCATCTATGATAAAGCAAAAGGCCTTAGATTATGGCGCAAGCGATGCTATTATGATAAGAGGCGGATTTATTACTGAGGCAACTTATGCCAATATTTTTATGGTTGATAATGATAATAATCTTATTACACGCGCTTGTGATAATTTAATATTATGCGGAATTACCAGAAATCGCATTATAGATATTGCTAAAAAAAATAATATTAATGTTATAGAAAAAGACTTTGGGATTGAGGAGCTAAAAAAGGCGCGTGAAGTTTTTTTAACAAGTTCAACCTTGCTCATAAGGCCGGTTGCAAAAATAGATCAAGATTTAGTTAATGAAGGAAGGGTCGGGAATATAACGAGAGATCTTTATGATTTTTATCAAGATTTTATGCGGTCATACGATCTGTCATGTCAATAACTCTTACCAGCTCTTTAAGGTCTGTAATTCCAGCAACAGCCTTCATCACCGCATCCTCAATCATTGGTACGAACCCTTGTTTAATCGAATAATTATACATTTCTTTGCGACTAGCATCGTTAGAAATAAGTTCATCAAGCTCAGAGTCAAAAGGTAGTATTTCGCATATAACTATTCTGCCTTTATAGCCAGAGCCGCCACAAGCTTCGCAGCCTTGTGATTTAAAGATCTCATTCACATCGCTATAATTTGGTCCTAACAACATTCTATCTTCCGGAGTCACCGGTTCTTTTTTGCGACATTTGGTGCATAGTTTTCGCGCTAATCTTTGCGCCAAAACTCCAATTAATGACCCAGACATCAAATAGTTGGGAACGCCAATATTTTTTAGTCTAGATATTGCGCCAATAGCGTCGTTAGTATGTAACGAGCTATATACTTGGTGACCAGTCATTGCAGCTTGTATAGCCGTTACAGCGGTTTCCTTATCGCGAATTTCTCCAATCAAAATAACATCAGGATCTTGACGAAGTATTGTTTTGATTCCCGAAGCAAAATCCATGCCGATATCGGCCTTAATATTTGACTGGCGAATTAGTGGTAAATGATACTCAACTGGATCCTCTAATGTCATGATATTTTTATCAATCGAGTTGATATGGTTGAGAATGGTATAAAGAGTAGTCGTCTTACCTGAGCCAGTAGGGCCTGTTAGGATAATTACCCCCTCAGGTCTTTTTACCATTTTTTTGATTAAGGCGATACCTTTTTCTGAAAGTCCAATTTTATCAAGGGATAATATCGATTGTTTCTCATCCAAAATACGCATAACGATATTTTCGCCATTTATAGTTGGTTGCGTTGAAACACGAAAATCAATTTTACGCCCTAAGATATCAGAACCAATACGGCCATCTTGTGGCTTTCTGCTTTCGGCAATATTCATATCGGACATGATTTTTATACGAACAGAAATCGCTGACCAGAAATCGCGATGAATACTACGAATTTGAACCATTTTACCGTCAATGCGATAACGCACCCTTAGAAAAAGATGTTCTGGCTCAAAATGCAAATCAGATGCTCCACAATGTACGGCGTCAGTTAAAATTGCATCCACCAATCGAACCATTGGACTTTTATAGTCACCTCTGAGCTGGGTTTCATCGTCCATATCATCGGTTCCAGCACTCTCTATTTCTTTTAATATTCCTTCAATCGACATTTCATAGCCATAATAATGATCTATAGCTTGGATTAAGTCAGTTTCTGGAATATAAACCGGAACAATACGAAAATTTGGTGGAAAATATCGTCTAATTTGATCTATAGCAACAATATCAAATATGTCGGCCATACCGACGGTAATCGAGTCGGAGCTATAAGTGATTGGAATAAGTTTATTGTGGGTTGCTATTTTCTTAGGAACTCTTTTAACAAGCTTGGCGTCAATTATCGTGGATTTTATATCAAATTTTTTGATACCACTAGATTCATTTAGAATTTCTCCCAGCGCACCTTCGGAAACGAATCCCATTTCCACTAATATAGAGCCAACGGTTTTTGAGCCTCTAACTCTTTCTCTTTCTTTTAAAGCAATAGTTAGTTGATCTTCAGAAATTACCTTCTCCTCGAGGAGTCTGGTTCCTATATCAATATTGCTTTTTGATGTTGGCATTTAACTATTTTATATAGATTTATTAAGCAATTCATATGCTTATTCGCAATTTCATAAGCTAAGTGATTGTTTGAAATCTTTGAATAAAGATACTTCTTAAGCTCATGAGGCATTTAAACACTGTTATCTAATAGCGCCTAATTATGTGTGATTAAAAAAATTATTATAAGATTTATATATTTAAGGCAAACAAAATTATGTCAATTTTTAATTTGTATTATTAAAAAACAAAAATGTTAGTAATCAAAGATAACCATACAAGATGATAAGAACTAGATTTGCCCCTTCTCCGACAGGAGATCTTCATATTGGCGGAGCCAGAACTGCACTATTTAATTATCTATTCGCTAAGCATCATCATGAGCACGGATCAGGTGGTGAGTTCTTGCTAAGAATTGAAGATACCGATGAAAAGCGCTCTACTGATAAGGCAATATCGGCAATTTTATCAGGTTTAAATTGGCTTAAGCTTGATTATCAAAAGCCTTATATTTTGCAAAGTGAAAATAAAAGGCGTCATCAAGAAATAGTGCAAAAGCTTTTAGAAAAAGGCTTAGCATATAATTGTTATACTTCAAAAGAAGAGTTGGAAGAGTTGCGTCAAGAATCTCAGAACAATGGTAAGGTTTTTCGGTTTCAAAGCCCCTGGCGCAGTAAAAATCCTTTACAAAAATCAGATGTTGATCCGGTGGTAAGGATTAAAACCCCAGCTCAGGGCTATTGTTTAATTAATGATTTAGTGCAAGGTCAGGTAAAAATCTCCAATAGCGAGATTGATGATTTTGTTATTCAGCGCGCTGATGGCACTCCAACCTATATGCTGGCTGTTGTTGTTGATGATTTTGATATGAAAATCACCCATGTAATACGCGGCGATGATCACTTAACAAATGCTTTTAAACAAAAAATAATTTATGAATCTTTGGGTTGGCAAGTGCCGCAATTTGCTCACATTCCTTTAATTTATGGACCTGACGGCTCTAAAATGTCAAAGAGGCATGGAGCAACTTCCGTTATTGAATATCAGGGAATGGGATATTTGCCGCAAGCTATGCGCAATTATCTATTAAGACTTGGTTGGTCGCATGGCGATGACGAGATAATTTGTGACAAACAGGCAATTGAATGGTTTAATATAGATAATGTTGGCAAAAGTCCTTCGCGTTTTGATTTTAACAAACTTAATTCACTAAATAAATTTTATATCAAAAATGTTGAAAGTAGCAAATTGCTACAGTTAATAAAGCTGGATATAGAAAATTCAGATTTTGTAAAAAACAATAATAAAACCTTATCGCAAAGCGAGTGGCAAAGAATAGTCAAAGCGCTAGAATTCATTAAAGAAAAATCTAGTTCATTAAATGATTTGGTTGAGCCATGCCTATGTTATTTGAGTGGATTTAGTAAAAAATTTGATGAGCAGCAAATAAAACAAATTCAAGAAAAATCACCATTAGTTATTCAAATAAATGAATTATTGCAAAATAGTAGCGATTGGAAAATTGAGGAGATTAAATCGCAATTAAATAAATTTTGCCAAGATCTCAATATGAAGATAAAAGATTTTGGTCCGATTATGCGCCTGCTCTTGACTTTTAGCAATAAATCACCTGGGGGAATTTTTGATATAATTTATATATTGGGAAAGGATGAAGTTTTGCGTAGAACAAATGGCGTTATAAATCCATAAAGAACTCATATGCAATTGTACTTTATTGATGGATTTGGGCTATTTTAATGTTTTCTTTTGATTTCATCATGCGCAATGTTTTGGCAATTTATAAATTTTTGTGATTAAATAATTATTGCTAATGATAGCAATTACTTGCATTTTTAGTAAATTGTAGATTCTATAGATTTATCAGAATCTGTGAATAAATTATCTTAGTTTGAGATTTATGTCTTATGATTTGATATTATATTATTAACTTAAACCTTAATTTGTGAGAACAACAAAATCATTTTCTAGTAAAACTAACAACAATCCTTATAGAGTAAATCAAGAGATAGATGTCGATCAAGTAAGGGTTATAGACCCCGATGGTAATGTTCTTGGGGTTTTGTCGGTGCCCGATGCCATATCTAAAGCTGAAGAATTTGGGCTTGACCTTGTTGAAGTTTCTCCAAATTCAAAGCCACCAGTTTGTAAAGTAGCAAATTTTGGTAAGATGAAATATGAGATGCAAAAAAAGCTGTCCGATGCTAAAAAGAAGCAAAAAATAATCGAGACCAAGGAAGTTAAAATGACAATTAACATTGGCAAGGGTGACTATGATGTTAAAATAAAGCATGCTAAAGAATTTATCGAGAAAGGTTGCAAGGTTAAGGTTTCGATTCGTATGAAGGGTCGTGAAATCACTCATCGTGATCTTGCTGAAGATATGATGAAGGGTATTTTGAGCGAGACTTCAGAATTTGCTAAAGTTGAATTTGGTCCAAAACTTGAGGGTATGCAATTGGTAACAATTTTAATCTCACACTAAATAGAATTATGTCTATAATAACAAACAGAATTACTGATTTTATTAAAACGCAAAACCCTGAAGTAAAAAAATCTGATTTTACTATTTTTAGTAAAAACTTTTTCCATGAAGCAAACCCAGTAGACTTTGATAGTTATAGTGATCAAGACCTTTATAATGCTGCATTATCAAGCTTTTCCTTTTTATCTGAGAAGGATTTTAGTGGATCAAAAATAAGAATTTTTAATCCCTCAAATAAAAAGCACGGCTTTGAGTCTCGCCACACATTTATTGAAATAGTAAATAGCGATGCACCCTTCTTGGTGGATTCAATAGTAGGATATTTAGATAAAAATTCAGTAGAAATTAAAAATGTTTTACATCCAACTTACCACGTTGTTAGAGATGAAGACGGATCGCTAAAATCAATATCTTTTGAAAATAAAAAGCGCAATGAATCGGTTATTCAGCTACATGTTGATAAAATTACTAGTGATATTGAGATAGAATCTTTTACTAAAGGCCTTAGTCAGCTAATCAAAACCATTAATCTAGTAGTTGATTCTTGGAAGAAAATGGTAGAGGTGGTGAATGGCTCAATTGCTCAGATTGATAATGCTGAATTATTTATTAAAAATAAAAATCACCTTCAGGAAGTAAAGGATTTCATCACTTGGTTATTACAAGGCAATTTTGTTTTTCTTGGAGTTAAAGAGTTTGATATTAAGAAAGAGGAAGATTCAACATATTCACTGCAGGGTGTAAAAAACAGTGAATTTGGAGTATTTTGCTCGCAATATGACGAGATGCGACCAAATGTTGTAAATTCAACTCCTAAAGAGATTGCCGATTCAGTTGCGAACCCTTATGTTTTAGAGATTGTTAAGTCTCGCTACCGCTCTAAAATACATCGAATAGCTAATGCCGAAAGAATAAGAATACAAAAAATTGCCAAAGATGGCAGTGTGATTGGCGAGTATAGAATAATAGGCCTGTTTACCTCTTCAACTTACAATCAATCAGTAAGTCTAATTCCTCTTGTTAGGCGTAAAATAGAAAAAGTAATTAAAGAATCGGGTTATGTTGAAGGTAGTCACAATTACAAAGATTTAGTAACTGTCTTAGAATTTTATCCGCGAGATGAATTATTTCAAATTAGCCACAGCGATCTTCTAAAGAATGCTATGGGTATTGTTTCTATTTGTGGCCGTTCAAAAGTTAAATTTTTTGCACGCAGAGATAAATTTAGTCGCTTTGTAAGTTGCCTTATATTTACCCCTAAAGATCGCAGCAATTCTGAATTAAGATCTAAAATTAAACATTATCTAGCTAAGGCGTATAATGGTGAAGTAGCTGATTTTTTTGTGCAGATAAACGAAACTAACTTAGTAAAAATTCATATCATTATTAGGACTGATAATGACATTCCTGCCGTTGACGAAGCTAGGATAGAAAGAGATATCGATAAAATGACCAGAATTTGGGTCGATGATCTTTTTGGCTCAATTAAGGCAAGCTTTAGTGATGATAAATGCTTAAATATATTCACAAAATATAAGAACGCTTTTTCTATTAGTTACAAAAATAGATTTAGTCCTCTCAGGGCAGCTATTGATATACAATATATTGAAAGATGTTTGCATTCGCAAAACTCTGTATTTAATATTTACAAGGCTTCGAATGCACTAGATGAAGATGTGGTTGAGTTAAAAATTTACAACCCAAATGGCGAAATACCATTATCAAAAATTATGCCAGTTCTTGATAGCTTCGGTCTTGATATTATCAAAGAACACACATATCCGGTAGAACTAAATAAAGAAGGTAGGATAAGAGAAAGAAAGATGGTTTGGATAAGCTATTTTAATCTTCGATTGAGTAGTTTTGGTCAAAAGTTTTCTCCAAAAGTAAGGATAAATTTTGAAAAAACAATCAGCTTAATTTGGCGTAATATTACCGAATGCGGTGAATTGAATAAATTGGTAACAGTTGCTAATCTGCACTGGAAGCAAATTTATATGCTGCGAGCCTACACGCGTTATATATATCAAGGTAATCTTAAATATAAAACGGGCTATATAGCTGATATTTTGGTCAAGCATTGTCATATAACCACTAATATAGTTAGTCTTTTTGACATTAAGTTTAATCCATTTTTGCAAATAGATCGCGATGCAAGGTTGGATCAGATTAAAAATTTATCTAGCAAGATAAAATTACAGCTATCGCAGGTTGATATTGCTTCTGAAGATGAGATATTATCAAGCTTTTTTGGCTGTATTAATGCCACTTTAAGGACAAACTATTATCAGTTAAGTAGTCAAAAAGATTTTAAAGGGTATTTATCATTTAAATTTAATTCTGCCAAGGTTCCAAACTTACCATTGCCACATCCATATGCAGAAATTTTTGTTTACTCAAGCGAGGTTGAGGCAATACATTTAAGGGGTGGTGAAGTAGCGCGTGGCGGCCTAAGATGGTCTGATAGAATTCAAGATTATCGCACCGAGGTTTTGGGTCTTATGAAGGCTCAGATGACTAAAAATGCTGTGATTGTGCCGGTAGGATCAAAGGGAGGGTTTGTGGTAAAAAGTGATTTATCAGGCCTTGATCGCCAACAAGCCCAAGAAGTTGCTATAAAATGCTATAAAACATTTCTACGTGGAGCTCTCGATATCACCGATAATGTTATTAATAGCAAAATTAAGCACCCACAAAATGCTATAATTTATGATGGCGCTGATCCATATTTTGTAGTTGCAGCTGATAAGGGGACAGCTACTTTTTCTGATATTGCCAACTCAGTTTCTAAAGAGTATGGTTTTTGGCTTGAAGATGCTTTTGCCTCTGGTGGATCACAGGGCTATGATCATAAAAAAATGGGAATTACAGCAAAGGGTGCTTGGGTTTCGGTTATGCGTCATTTTCAAGAAATGGGCAGGGACTCACAAGCGCAAGATTTTACCTGCGTTGGAATAGGTGATATGTTCGGAGATGTTTTTGGTAATGGCATGTTGCTATCAAAACATATAAGGCTTGTAGCTGCGTTTAATCATATGCATATTTTTCTTGACCCCAATCCTGATTCTGCTACCTCATATAAAGAGCGCAAAAGATTGTTTAACTTAGATCGCTCATCTTGGACTGATTATGATCAGTCTCTTATATCGAAAGGAGGAGGCGTGTTTGAAAGATCAGCTAAATCAATCAAAATTTCACCTCAAATTGCTAAAAGTCTTGATATAAAAATTGATAATTTAACGCCAAATGAATTGATTCAGGCCATATTAAAAGCCCCAGTGGATCTACTTTGGAATGGTGGCATAGGAACATATGTTAAATCAGAATTGGAGTCTCACATCGATGCTGGTGATAGAGCTAATGACGCAGTGCGCATTAATGGTGGCCAGCTTCGCTGCAAGGTTATTGGAGAAGGTGGAAATCTAGGCTTTACTCAAAGAGGAAGAATTGAATATGCTTTAAATGGTGGTCGAGTGAATACTGACGCTATGGATAATTCAGCTGGAGTTGATTGCTCTGATCACGAAGTGAATATAAAAATAGCTTTCAGCCAAGCTATTGCAAAGGGCGCAATTAGCTATGATAAGAGAAATAAAATTTTGGAAAATATGACAGACGAGGTTTCTGACCTCGTATTGAATGATAATAGGATGCAGACCCAAACAATTTCTATTGCCAACTCTTTGGGTTATATTGCCCTTGGTGAACAAGCAAAATTTCTTGATAGACTTGAGGGAAATGGATTTTTAAATCGCGAGATTGAATTTTTGCCATCAAATAAAGAAATAGATCGTAGGCAAATTGATAAGGTAGGAATGACTCGTCCCGAGCTTTGCGTTATGTTATCCTACGCTAAGATGGATATTTATAATAAAATATTAGCCTCAGACTTAGTGCAGGATGATTATTTTAATAAATATTTATTTAATTATTTCCCAGAAAAAATGAGGCAAGAATTTTCTGAAGAGATATCAGGTCATCAGTTAAAAAAGGAAATTATTTCTACTCAAATTACTAACCTAATCGTTGATCGCGCTGGAATAATATTTGTTGATCAAATAAGTCAAGAAACGGGTTTTGGCACCGACGACATCGTTAGAAGCTTTATAATTGCTGCCGAGTCTTTCGGGCTAAATGAAATTTGGCAAGAAATTGAATCTTTAAGTGGCAAGGTAGATTTTGCTATTATTACAGAAATGTTTTTAGCTTCCATTAGGTCGCTTGAAAGGTCGGTAAAATGGTTATTAAAAAGTCAAAATAAAAACAAAATCAACGATGAAATAGATCAATACAAAAAGACAGCAAATGAACTATATGGCTTGCTAAGCGAAGTTTTAGCAAAGGCATCAAAGCAAGATTTTGGTAATAAAGTTAAATATTTTACTCAGCAAAAAGTTCCATATTCTTTGGCGCAAAGAGTTGCTGCTATGGATCCAATAGCTGCAACTTTTGATATTTGGGAAATATCATTTAATTCAAAATTTGATCTAAAATCAATCGCTAAAATCTATTTTGAAATTGGTACCAGGCTACACCTCAAGAGTCTGCGAAATAGGGTGTCTAAGCTTATTCCCGAGAACCACTGGCAAAAGCTATCAGTAAAAACAGTGCTAGATGAATTATATTATTATCAAATGATGATTGCAAAAAAAGTCGTTGATTATAGCTGTAAAAATACTGATTTTTGTCAAGTTAACTCGGTTGAGAGCTGGATAGATAATGCAAGATTTTTAGTTGATCGTTATGATAATTTTATCAAAGACTTGGAATTGCAAATTAATCCAGATTTATCAGTTTTTGTTGTGGCACTAAATAGGCTAAAGCCTTTAATACATTAAATTTATTTTTAGGTTTTATGAAATTGCTTGCTCTAAAAGAGGTTTACAGAAATGAAAAACGGGTCTCGATAGCTCCAGAAAATGTTAAAAAATATATAGCATTTGGTATTGATGTTTTTGTGGAAAAAGAAGCTGGTTTAAATGCTGGATTTAGCGATAAGGAGTATGAAGAAAGTGGAGCTAAGATAGTTGATGATATCAATAAAATAATATCTCAAATTGATATATTGATTGCTGTACAAAATATAGATATTGATCTAACAAGTGCCAAGAATAGCTTGGTGTTTATAGCATTATTTAATCCATATATAAAGATTGATAGTGCTAAAAAATTTAAATCTAGCACAGTTAATGCCTTTTCAATGGAGCTTCTGCCTCGAATAACTCGCGCTCAATCAATGGATGTTTTGTCTTCCCAGAGTAATCTTGCTGGATATAGAGCGGTGATAGATGCTGTATACGAAATGCAAAAAGCAGTTCCAATGTTAATGACTGCTGCAGGCACTATATCAGCAGCTAGATTTATGATTATTGGTGCAGGAGTTGCTGGATTGCAAGCTATTGCAACCGCAAAAAGGTTGGGTGGTATTGTATGTGCATTTGATGTGAGATCTTCTGCTAAAGAGCAAGTGCAGAGCCTTGGCGCTAAATTTATTGAGGTCGAATCTGAAGAAAAAGTAGATGGAGTTTATGCCAAAGAGATGAGCTCTGACTATAAAAATAAACAGCAAGAATTGTTAAAAGATGTTGTAAAAAAGCAGGATATTATAATAACAACTGCCTTAATACCAGGTAAAAAAGCTCCAATATTAATAACCAAAGAAATGGTTAACTCAATGAAATCTGGCTCCATAATAGTTGATATTGCTGCTGTTAATGGTGGAAATTGTGAGCTTTCTAAGTCGGGAGAGGTGGTTGATATTGGTGGTGTAAAAATAATTGGCTATAACAACTATCCTTCGCGAGTCGCAAATGACTGCAGTAAGCTATATGCTAAAAATATATTTAATTTTATAGAGTTTTTGATTGATAAAGAATCAGGAAAGATTGCTATTGATTATGATGATGAAATAGTTAAGTCTTCTTTGATTAAGAACTTAGATATCTAAAATAAACATACACATCTCTTTATGAGCGAGAATCTGTTACAGGAAAATCAAGATCAGGAAAATAATAATTTTCTAAATAAGCCAAAAATTATTATTTTTGGCGTTGGAGGAGCTGGAGGTAATGCTATTAATAACATGATTAACTCAGATCTACAAGGAGTTGAATTTGTTGCCGCTAACACTGATTCACAATCTTTAGAAAACTCTTTAGCAAAAAATAAAATTCAGCTTGGAGTTAGCATTACCAAGGGCCTCGGAGCCGGATCCTTCCCAGAAAAGGGCAGAGATGCTGCAGAAGAAAATATTCAGGATATTAAGAAATATCTTGAGGGCGCCAATATGGTCTTCATCTCAGCCGGTATGGGTGGCGGAACCGGTACAGGAGCTGCCCCAGTTATTGCTAAGCTAGCTCGTGAGCAAGACATACTCACTGTCGGCGTAGTGACAAAGCCATTTTATTTTGAAGGCAGTCATCGCATGGAAGTTGCGGAAGAAGGAGTTGAGGAGCTAAAGAAGCATGTCGATACTTTGATAGTTATACCAAATCAAAACTTATTTCGTGTTTCCAATGAGCAAACAACATTTGAGTCTGCATTTAAAATGGCTGACGCAGTTCTTCATGCCGGAGTTCGTGGTGTAACTGATTTAATTACTATTCCTGGAATCGTTAATCTTGATTTTGCTGACATAAGAACTGTGATGACAAAAATGGGAAAGGCAATGATGGGAACCGGAGAGGCTTCTGGTGAAAATAGGGCAATTATTGCTTGTGAAGAGGCAATTTCCAATCCTCTTCTCGATGATGTTTCTATTAAGGGAGCCAAAGGTGTTTTAGTTAATATGACAGGCGGATCTGATATGACTCTATATGAAGCTGATTCTGCTGTAACAGCAATTAAAAAAGAGGTTGATTCAAAGGCCAATATTATTTTTGGAACCGCTTTTGATAAAAATATGAATGGCTCAATCAGGGTCTCTGTTGTTGCAACTGGAATAGAAAGTGATAGCTATATAAAAAACCACCACAATACATCTTTGATAGATGATTTAGATCTCGCACTCTCCAGTAAAGAAAGGGAGGTTAGAAAAAGCAGTTTATTTGAAGATGATATTGTTCCTAAGGTTGATAGAGAAATTGATTTAGCCAACGGCATTGATGGCAATATTGAAATTGGCAACGATCCAATTGGCAATTATTCAGTAGATCAAGAAGAGGATTTTGATAATGAATTTAAACCAAATAATCAGATAGATTTTGATGACTTCATTGAGCAAAGTGAAAATAATGCTTTAAATAATAGTGACTTATTGAGAAGTAAAAACGACAATTCGGAAGCTATGCCTAAATATGAAAATCAAGATGTTAATAATAAAAAACAGGCAAGTAAAAATACAAAAGATAATCAGCATGATAGTGGCTTCAAGCTATTTCGCTTTATGAATAATGTTAAGTCAAAAAATAAAAACTCTAAAAGTAATACGAAATACAGCGGAGATAGCAATATTGACTTAGATCAAAAAAATACAGAAATTTTTGTTAAAAGCGAATCAGATTTAAATGATTCTCAAAATTCATCTATGGATTCAAAATTTTCTAAATTAAAAGAAGATAAAATATTTTTTGATTCAAGGGCTATGAGTAATGACAACCCCGACTCTGCGCAAAAAAAAATAGATGATGATATAATGAACGTTCCTGCATTCTTTAGAAGAAAAAAATAATTACGACTATAATTCTGTGTTATGAAAAGTTTTTTAATAATAGGAAATGGCGCCAGAGAAGCTATTTTTGCCATTAAATTAGGCCTAGACTCAACTGTGTTTGCTGTCATGTCGCATGAAAATCCAACAATTATAGATGTTGCCAAAAAAACTGGCGGAAAATTTATAATAGCAAATACTAATGATAGTGATGTTATCGCAGATTTTGTACAAGAAAATAGCATAGATTATGTTTTTGTTAATTCTGATAATTCTCTAGCCAGCGGAGTTGTTGACAGTCTTCTTATAAAAAATATTAAGGTAATTGGTCCAACTAAATCAGGCGCTAGAATCGAATGGGATAAGGAATATTCAATTGATATTGTTAAGAAATTAACTCCCCAATTTTGTCCAAAATATCAAATCATTGATAATGAATCACAAATTGATGACGCAATTAATTTTTTCTGTGGCGCGGATATAGTTGTTAAACCCCAGGGCTTAACTGGAGGAAAGGGCGTGAAAGTAATGGGGGAGCATCTTAAAGATTATGTAGAGGTTAAGGACTATATTAATATATTACTAGAAGGTGGGAATAAAATTTTACTAACAGAGAAGTTGCAGGGCTTTGAATTCACTATTATGGCCATCACCGATGGTGAAGACGCCGTGTTTGCGCCAGCAACTTATGATTATCCTTATAGATTCAATGATAATAAGGGTCCAGGAACTGGAGGTATGGGCTGCTTCACCTCTGGATCTATAACTCTTCCGTTTTTAAGTCAGAGTGATTTTGATGATTGTGTTGAGATCATGAGATCGGTAATTAAGCATTTTAAAGAGCAAAATATTCATTTTAACGGAGTGTTAAATGGTGGCTTTTTTTTGACTAAACAAGGTATCAAATTCATGGAGTTTAATGCTAGGTTTGGAGATCCTGAGTCGGTTAATATTTTGTCTTTATTAGATGGGTCATTTTCTAAGATGCTTGAAGCAATTTATAATAAAGAGTTAACAAAATCTAAAATTAGCTTTTTACCCAAGGCTAGTGTGGTAAAATATTTAGTCTCAAAGGATTATCCAAATAAGGGTTCAATAATTAAGTTTGATATCAATATTCCTAAGATAGAGAGCTTAGGAATCGATGTTTATTTTTCCGCTGCCAAAAAATCAGAATCAAATTATGGATATGAAACAGTTTCATCATCTCGCGTTGTAGCCTTAGCCTGCGTTGATATCAGCATTACTCAAGCCTCAAACAAGATTAACGAAGCTATTAACTCTTTTATTATTGACTCTGGTCTTGATTATAGGTCGGATATTGCTGGTGAAAAAGAATTGCAAAGACTGAATATATTACCAAGTTTCGATTCTAATTAATTCTTTGCGCCGCATTTTTTAAACGGGCAGTTTTTCTTTAAAACTTTATTTTTAAAATGTCGTTGCACTACTTTTATAATGTCAAAAATATACCTTGTTTCTCCGCCAGAAATTGAATTAAGAAAATTTCAGAAATCTCTAGAGTCTATTCTAAAGACGGGATTGATTTCTGCTTTTCAGCTGCGACTGAAAGATATAGCTGTTGCAGAGCTTGAATATATCGCTAAAGAAATTAACAAAATTTGCCATAATTATAATTGTTTATTTATTTTAAATGATCATCTTGATATGGCGTTAAATAATAATTTTGGTGGAGCTCATATTGGTCAGCAAGACTTATTACAAAATAACATCTGTAAAAAATTGATTCGCAACTCAGCTCAGGAATTTATCGTAGGCATTAGTTGCTATGATTCATTGTCTTATGCCTTTAACGCAGAAGAGATGGGGGCTGATTATGTCTCATTTGGCGCTTTTTTTCCAACTAAAACAAAAAAGTCGCTTTCTGTGCCGCGGCCAGATATTATAAAGAATTTTAGTGTAAAATCGTCATTGCCAATTGTTGCAATCGGCGGCATTAACAATGAGAATTGTCATGATCTAGTAAAAAATGGTGCCGACTTCTTGGCAGTAATATCTTATATTTGGCAAAGCTGTGATCCAGTTAAGGCTATAAAAAAATTATCTGAAGAAATAAAAATTACGATAAATGAAAGATGAATCTCTGCTAGGCCTGTTAGCAATATATCTCATGACAATATTATTTGTCATCACAAACTTAATACATTTTAATTTTGCTCAATTTTTGCAAACATTTCCCATGCTGGATTTGATGGCAATATTCTACTTTGCTGTTTTTCGCAAAATATTTGCTGTATGGTTTTTATTTTTTATTGGCTTGTGGCACGATGCTATTATGGGAAATGTCTTAGGATTAACATCATTTTTGAATATATTTTTAGTAAAATTGTTTATTATCATAAATAGTCGATTAATGATAAGAGATAGCTTTAGCCATGTGTGGTACCAATTTAGTATATTTTCGGCATTATTCTTATTAATTAAGTGGTTTATTTTATCTTCACTTTATAATGACTTTTATAACATATTATGGCTCTTATTTAGCTGGATATTATCCTCTTTGTTATATTTTGTTATACACAAATTTTTTGACTATATTTCGGCAAAGTTACTAAGAATACACCATTAATATTTAGTGCCAAATCCCATCTTTAGATATGCGATAAAAAGACAGGTCATTTTTAAAGTGTTAAAAAAATAAACTTATAATCCTTAATTGTATTCCAGTAATGCTGCGTGATATTAGAAAAAATAAAATATTCAATCGCCGCGCCTTAATTCTTGGCTCCTCACATGCTTTACTTTCGGGTATATTGTTATCGCGACTCTCATATTTGCAGCTTTTTAAATATAAGGATTATTCTATACAGTCAGACAGCAACCGTATTAAAACTATAGTTATTCCTGCACCTCGAGGCAATATTTATGATAGAAGCGGAATATCGTTAACCGAAAATAAAAATAGCTACAGATTATTATTATACCTTGGCAAGCAAAAAAAATTTGAAAAAATAATTGATCGATTATCAAAAATATTAGATCTCAAGGATGAAAATAAAAAAATATTTTTGAATCGCATCCAGCGCTCAAGTCATAAAAGCGCTGTGTCATTGGTGGATAATTTGCGATGGGATGATTTGGCACGCATTGAGAGTAATCATCATAATTTGCCAGGAATATCTATCGAAAGCGGAATAATTAGAACATACAAATATCCCAGCGCCACAGCTCATTTTTTGGGATATGTTTCTTTGCCGTCAGAGAATGAAATCAATGGCAAAGAGGAATCTTTGTATATGCATCCTGATTTTCGACTTGGAAAATTTGGATTAGAAAAATCTTATGATAATTATTTGCGTGGTCAATATGGCATTAAATATGTTGAAGTGAATTCAAAAGATATTCCAATAAGAACTCTGTCGCAAAAAAATCCAAAGAAAGGCGGTGATATAAACTCAACCATTGATCTTGAATTACAAAATTTTATTTATAATCGCCTCAAGGGTCTAATAGCTTCTGTTGTGGTGATGGGTGTTGATGATGGTGGAATATTATCATATAATTCTAGCCCTTCATTTGATATTAATAACTTTGTTGAAGGTGCTTCTCTTGAATATTGGCGACAGGTAAGTACCGACCCTGATTTACCCTTAAATAATCGTCCCATTGCTGCAATATACCCTCCTGGATCAACATTTAAAATGATGGTAGCTTTGGCTGCTCTAGAGTCTGGTTACAACCCCGCAACTAAATATCGATGTCGAGGATATTATAAGCTGGGCGGTAGAAAATTTTATTGCTGGAAAAAAACTGGACATGGGACTCTAGATATGATGGGGGCAATTAAGCATTCATGTAATGCATATTTTTTTGAAGTTGCTAATAAAATAGGTTATAAGAAATTTGCTGATATGGCGCTAAGATTTGGCTATGGCAAATCTACGGATATAATTTTGCAAGGTGAGAATTCGGGTAATGTTCCTGATTTTGCGTGGAAAAAGCGTGTAATAGGCGTAAATTGGGTGGGTGGCGATACTTTAAATGCTGCCATAGGTCAAGGATTTTTGTTGGCAACTCCTATGCAAATGGCAGTTGTAACATGTGCGATTGCCAATGGAGGTTTTTTTGTAAAGCCTCATTTTATTAAAAAAAATACCCCCCCAACAAGAAAAAAGATTATCAAAAATGATGATTACATAAAGTTTGTCCAGGAGGCGATGTTTAAGGTTGTTAATGAAAAAGGAGGTACTGCATTTTATAGGCGTTTACGAGGTAATGAGTTTAAAGTGGCAGGAAAAACTGGAACTTCACAGGTTATTTCACGCAAAAAAGGTGATAAAGAAAATGAAGATAGTAAATTTGGCAATCATGCTATTTTTGTAGGATTTGCTCCGTATGATAAGCCAAAATATAGTATTTCTGTTGTAGTTGAGCATGGAGGTGGCGGGTCTGCAGTAGCCGCTCCAATAGCTATGGATATTATGAAATATATTAGAGATAATATCTTATAAATAATTATCAAAATCGCAAAATATATGATGGCTATTTAAGCCCTGAGTAAAAAATTACTTTTCTTCTCAAGTTAGGGCTCAATATGTTGTTGATTTATTAGTTGCTAGCTGTATATGTGTAGCTTCAAAATTACTTTTAATAATTAAATAATTTTTAATAAATAATGCAAAATAAGGGGAAAATAACTCAAATTATTTCAGCCGTTGTCGATGTAGAGTTTGAAGACGGAAAATTACCTGCTATCTACAATGCTTTAGAATGTAGCAATAATGGTAAAAAACTAATTTTAGAAGTGTCGCTCCATATTGGTGAAAAGTCAATTAGAGCTATTGCTATGGATTCAACCGATGGATTAACCAGAGGTTGTGAAGTATTAGATACTGGTAAGCCAATTTCTGTTCCCGTTGGTGAAAAAACCTTAGGGCGCATCATGAATGTTGTTGGAGATCCAATTGATGAAAAGGGTGATATAGATGCAATCGACACTATGTCAATTCATAATAATCCTCCACTTCTTACTGAGCAAGCTACAGAAACAGAAATCCTTGTTACGGGCATTAAGGTAATTGATCTTTTGGCTCCATACTCAAAAGGCGGAAAAATTGGTTTATTTGGTGGTGCTGGCGTAGGTAAAACTGTTCTTATTATGGAGCTTATAAATAACGTTGCCAAAGCTCATAGCGGCTATTCAGTATTCGCTGGTGTTGGCGAAAGAACTCGAGAAGGTAATGACCTTTACCATGAAATGATAGATTCCGGAGTTATTGATGAAAAAAATATCGAAAATTCAAAGGTGTCACTAGTCTATGGTCAGATGAATGAGCCACCTGGGGCGCGTGCTAGAGTTGCCCTCACTGGACTTACTCAAGCCGAATATTTCCGTGATAAAGAAGGTCGAGATGTTCTTTTCTTTGTTGATAATATTTTCCGTTTTACCCAAGCTGGATCAGAGGTATCAGCTCTTTTGGGGCGAATTCCATCAGCTGTTGGCTATCAGCCAACATTAGCAACCGAGATGGGATCTATGCAAGAAAGAATTACTTCTACTAAGAATGGCTCCATTACATCGGTACAAGCAATTTATGTTCCAGCTGATGACCTTACAGATCCTGCGCCAGCAACTTCCTTTGCACATTTAGATGCCACAACTGTTCTTTCGCGTCAAATTGCTGAAATAGGTATTTATCCAGCAGTTGATCCACTAGATTCTACTTCAAGGATTCTTGATCCAAGAATTGTTGGGCAGGAGCATTACGATGTTGCGCGAGAGGTTCAAAAAACATTACAGGCCTATAAATCATTGCAAGATATTATTGCTATTTTGGGTATGGATGAACTGTCGGAGGAAGATAAGTTAACGGTTGCTAGAGCTAGAAAAATACAGCGTTTCTTATCTCAACCTTTCCATGTTGCTGAAGTATTTACGGGATCCCCAGGAGTTTTGGTAGACTTACAAGATACTATTAAGGGTTTTAAAGAAATTTGTGAAGGTAAGTATGATTATCTTCCAGAGTCAGCTTTTTATATGGTTGGATCCATAGATGAGGCTATTGTTAAAGGTGAAAAATTACTTAAAGAGCAAAAATAATGGCTGCTAATCTATTAGTTGAAATTATATCGCCAACAGGTATGATTTTTAAAGGAAATTGTCAAATAGCTGTCATACCTTCGGTAGATGGAGAGATAGGGGTTATGAAGGATCATCAATCATTTATAGTAAAGCTGAAGAAGGGTGAAATAAAAATATTCAAAGACACGCAAACCCAAAGTCATGTATTTAACATTGAAAATGGCTTTGCAGAAATTGAGAATCACGGCAAGCTATTAGTTCTAATAGATTAGTGCTTTGCACCATTTAAATTAAAAATAGGGTGATTTTGACATTGGGTATTTATTTGATCTTTTTGGAAAAAATTAATAATATCAAATTCTATCCCTAATTAAAACTATATTCTGATAGATGTCGGTCTTAATTTTTCTTATTCCTATAACTTTAATGCTTGGCATTCTAGGGTTGGTAATGTTTATTTGGAGCGTTAAAAATAAACAATATGAAGATTTAGATGGCGCCGCAAGTCGTATTTTATTTGATGATCAAGATATTAACAACAAATAGCCACCTCTTTTTACAATACCAAATTGCAATGTTAAAATTAAATTTTTTATAAAAATGACGCAATCAAAGATAAAAATAAGCAATATTCGCGTTGAGACTGATTCAATGGGCGAGGTTGAGGTTCCGGGTGATTCTTATTATGGTGCACAAACGGGACGCAGTATTAAGAATTTTCCAATTTGCAATGACGATGATGGTCATAAAATGCCAAAAGAAATGGTAAAAGCTATGATCATGGTAAAAAAATCTGCAGCTCTAGCCAACCAAGAAATCATGCAAAGTGATAGTGATGCTAAAAATTATAAAAAATATTCAGTTGATATTGCTCAAAAAATTATAGATAGTGCTGATGAAATTCTAGGAAATTTTGATTGGTTCTACGATAATCATTTTCCTCTTGTAGTTTGGCAAACTGGATCTGGTACGCAAACTAATATGAATTGCAATGAGGTTATTGCGGGACTTGCTAATGAAAAAGCGACCGGTAAAAAAGGTGGCAAAGAGCCAGTTCATCCCAACGATCATGTTAATTTAGGCCAAAGCTCTAATGACACATTCCCAACGGCCATGCATGCTTGTTCAACATTGCTAGTTTATGATAAATTAATGCCAGCTCTTTTTAGGATGTATGATGAGTTAAAAGTCAAAGAAGATGAATTTAAAAATATTGTAAAGATAGGTCGAACTCACACGCAAGACGCCACACCATTAACTTTAGGTCAAGAATTTTCAGGATATAAACATCAAATATTTAATAATATTTTGCGCCTGAATGAAGCTGTTACTCATGTTATGTCTTTAGCTCAAGGCGGCACTGCGGTAGGAACTGGGCTAAATTGTCACTCACAATTTGCCGAAAAATTTGCCGAAAAATTATCTGATATCTCTAAAATTAGTGAAAAAACCAATAAAATTTTACAAAAAGTACGCAATTATCAAGATTGGCAACCATTTGTTAATAAATTTAGCGATCATCAAGATAAATTTATCACAAGCAGTAACAAGTTTGAATCTTTGGCTAGCTGTGATGGCTTGATCGATTTATCGGGAACTCTTAACACTATTGCTGCATCATTAATGAAGATATCTAATGATATTCGTTTTTTAGCTTCTGGCCCTAGATCGGGTTTGGGTGAATTGATATTACCAGAAAATGAACCGGGATCTTCAATAATGCCCGGAAAAGTCAATCCAACTCAATGTGAGGCCTTATCAATGATAGCTTGTCAGGTAATTGGAAATCATACTGCTGCCACAATTGGTGGCACAAATGGCCATTTCGAGCTTAATGTTTTTAGGCCAATGGTAATTTATAATATAGTAAATTCCATAAACCTAATTAGTGACGGAGTTAACAGTTTTATTGATCAATGTTTGATCGGCATCAAGCCAAATCAAGAAAGAATTAATGTTTTATTGGAGCAATCATTGATGCTTGTAACTGCGCTTAATCCACATATTGGTTATGATAATTCTGCTAAAATTGCTAAAACCGCGCATCAGGATGGCTCAACTTTAAAAGAAGCTGCCTTAAAGCTAGACTTGGTAAGTGAAGATGATTTTGATAAATGGGTTGATCCTAAGAATATGGTATAATACCAATTATTAAATTTAATAATTGGTATAATGGTATTATATCTTTATATAATTAGAATTCTTTCCCCAGCCATAGCATGACATTGCGGTTGGCTCCAGCATCAGATAAAGCAAATCCATAACCAGCTCTAATAGCAAGATTATTTTTAAACTGAATTTTTAAAATAGCTCTAAGCTCGTGATCTTGTTCACTGTAAGAAAGAGATTCCTCCATATTGCCAAGATCGCTATATGTTGCTAATCCAAGAGATGCTTTTTTGATATTTTTTGTATCCACTTGAAAGTTACGAGAGATTTTATTGCGAAAAGTAAGTAAGATACCATTTTGTGAATCAGCGCCAACTGCGTGCTCCATAATAATATTATGTCTAAACTCCCAAAACTTTGCAAAAGGCACTTGCGCAAGAAGACTTAGCCTAACTTCATCAGGTTTTTTATCGCCATCTCTAAAATAATAACGTAAACGAAAACCAGCGTCCCAACCATGATCTCTTTTTTCAATAAGTTGGAATCTAGTTTCCGCAGCAATTGTGTCATGTTCAATATTTTCACCAGCTCTTTTATCTTGAAAAACCAATGCGCGAAAAGCATACCAATCAGTTACGCCATAATCAATATGTTGACGAGTGCGCAATCTATTATTACTAGAATTTCCATCCTTATCAGCTTGATATCCAAAACGCGCTTGAATATCAAGCTCGCCTTTATTTACTGACGAACCACCAACATTAGATATTGGCGACCCAGAAAAAGCATGATTTGCACTAAGTATAGCTGCAAAAAATAACAAACTTACTTTCACCAATGTTTTGGATATTTTATTTAAATTTAGAATCATATTAAGTTTTTTACAAAAGACCTCGAAAAACTACCATAAATCTTACGCCATGAGAATTTGTTCATTAAATATATTGCCTTTTTTGCCCATTCATGAAGTGATCTGATGCTCAATTTAGCGCATTACGACCCAACGACTCCGAGTCACCTAGTTTTAGAAACATTTAAAGTTGGCCACAAACCATAACGACCTAGTTAGTTAGTAAAGTATTATCGAATAATTTATCTTTATTTTTCAAAAAAAAATGTCTTACTTGTGAGTAGCTTTAGTCTTAAATCCTTTTAAAATAATACTTTTAGCTATACAAGAAAATTAAATAATCGATCAAATCAATGCAAAAACAATCGCTATCTCTAATAATACTAGCAGCTGGTAAGGGCACTAGAATGAAGTCTGATTTGCCAAAAGTTTTACATAAGGTTGCGAATCGAGAGATGTTGAATTTAGTGATTGATGCAGCCAAAACTTTAAACCCAAAAAACATCACTTTAGTTGTGTCCAAAGATGTTTTAGCCTATCAAAATGATATCAAATCCCATCACCCAGAACTTGATCTAAGGTTTGTATTGCAAAAAGAAAAGCTTGGAACTGGTCACGCTACCAAAGCTGCTATTGAAAAGATGGGTCAAGATATAGCCGATAAATGCCTTATTTTATATGGTGATACCCCGCTAATTTCATCAAAAACCATGACCCAAATTATCAGCAATCTTGATGTTTGCGATGTTTGTATTGCAGCTTTTGAATGTGTTAATGCCAATATGTATGGTCGCTTAATAGTTGATAAGCAGGGAAATTTACAAAAAATAGTTGAGTTTAAAGATGCTAACGACTCTGAAAAGAAAATAAATCTTTGTAATTCAGGAATTATGGCGATAAATGGCAAAAAGATATCTGGTTTAGTAAACAAGATAAATAACAATAATAATTCACAAGAATATTACCTAACTGATATTGTTGATATTGCTACCAACTCTAATCTTACAGTAAGCTATAGCAAGGTTAGTGAGCTAGAGGTGTTAGGAGTTAATTCTAAAGTTGAATTATCTCAAATAGAATCTCTAAAACAAGATAGTTTAAGACAAGAAATGATGCAAAATGGTGTTACTTTAATTGATCCTAAATCAACTTTTCTATCTTTTGATAGTAAAATTGGCAAGAATTGCATAATTTATCCCAATGTTTTTTTAGGAAATGGCGTTGAAATTGGCGATAATGTTGAAATAAAATCATTTAGCCACATTGAGAATGCGCAAATTGGCAAAAATTGTATAATTGGCCCTTTTGCCCGAATTCGTCCTCAATCAAAAATTGCCGATGATTGTAAAATAGGTAATTTTGTTGAAATTAAAAAAGCCAATATTGGTATTGGCACTAAAATAAATCATCTATCTTATGTTGGCGATTGTGATATTGGAAAAAACTCTAATATTGGGGCCGGTACAATTACTTGCAATTACGACGGCAAAAACAAATATAAAACCACAATTGGTAATAATAGCTTCATTGGCTCAAATTGCTCATTGATTGCACCAATTAGCATTGGAGATGATTGCTTGATTGGAGCTGGTAGTGTTATTAATAAAGATGTTGATAATGGTGATTTAGCAATAGCTCGTAGCAAACAAATTAATATCAAAGATGGTGTCAAAAAATTGTCAAAAAATAAATATTAGCTTACTAAAAATATCATTTTGCATGATATCGGCAATGATTTTTACTTCTTTTTTTACACCTTCAAAATCATATAGCAAAAAATCAAATAGTTTTAGCTATTTTGCCTCTTTGCGCGCCTCTGAAACCAATGTTAGATCTGGTCCAGGTCGTATTTATCCTATTAAATTTACCTATAAAATAAAAAATATACCAGTTTTGGTTACTGATGAATATGATAATTGGAATGAAATTAGCGATTATGAAGGTCAAACTGGATGGATCAGCAAAAGCTTAATTACAAAAAAAAGACATTTGATGATTAGAACTTCAAAAGCATTCGCCAAAATTCATAAATCACCAAATTCTAACTCAAGAATAATATTTAAGCTAGAAAATAATGTTATTGGTAGCTATATAAAATGCTTAGAAGATTGGTGCAAAATGGAGGTTGATGGCAAAAAAGGCTGGGTGCAAAAAAATGATCTATACGGATTTCGTTAAGAATAAATTTATAATTTTCACAATCCTTGAGAGATGGATTACATAATAACTTCTAGCAATATAACTTTATTAGTTTTAGTTTTTAAGCAAAATTACTTAATGATTTTTAAGAATTTTATATAGAATTTACACTGCCTTAAAAACAAGGTGGTTAGATGTTTGGTTTGTTAATTTAGGTGAGACAGCAATTGATATTTATTTTGATGGTTTTTAATGTTGCATTTTTTGAATTTTTTATGATTAAACCCCTTAAATTTCAGCAACTAATGCTACTGATTCAAGATAAATAAAGCTGATCTTACTTACTAAAAAGTAAGGAATTTATGAAAAATAAAACAATAATTATTGACGCAGCTCATCCCGAAGAAAAGAGAGTAGCTGTATTGGAAAATGGCATTTTACAAGATTTCAATCGCGAAGCTTTATCCATAAAGCAAATTAAAAGCAATATTTACTACGCCAAAATAATAAGAGTCGAAGCATCGCTGCAAGCCTGCTTTGTTGATTATGGTGCTGAAAGACATGGTTTTTTGCCATTCTCCGAAATTCATCCTGATTATTTTCAAATTTCAGAAGAAGAAAGAAAAAGCCTACTAGAAGATAGCAATTCTAATGCTAATACTGATACAGAAGAAGAGGATGAAGCAGAAAGCATTAGCCGTCAAAATCATAAAAAAGATGATGCGCCAGGAGAGTCAATTATCACCGGGTCCTATTCAATAGAAGATGAAACAGAAAGCTATCACGGCAATATTAGCACGATATATAAGAGATTCAATATTCAAGATGTTATAAAGCCTGAACAAATGATTTTGATACAGGCTACAAAAGAAGAAAGAGGCAATAAAGGCGCCTCAATGACAACTTACATTTCGATTGCTGGAAAATATTGTGTTCTAATGGGAAATACCCCTAATAAAGGTGGCGTTTCCAAAAAAGTTGAAAATTTTCGTGACCGCAAATTATTAAAATCAATAATTGCTGATTTAAACGTTCCAAATGACCGCTCAATAATAATTAGAACCGCAGGAGTTGGTAAAAAACCTGAAGAAATTAAGCGTGACTATGAGTATCTAGAAAGGCTATGGACAAGTATTAAAGATGTCTCAAACTCATCAAAGGGACCTTCCTTTATTCATGCTGAGGATGATATTATTAAAAAATGCATCAGAGATATTTATGATGATTCAACTAAGGAAGTTATAGTTGAAGGTAGTGAGGCTTTTAGTACTGTTGAGAACTTTGCTAAACTTACCTCAGATAACATAAGCAATATCAAGCTTTACGATGATAGAGTTCCAGTTTTTAACAGATTTAGAGTTGAGCAGCAAATAACCGAGCTTTATGAAAAACAAATTCACTTACCATCTGGTGGCTCAATTGTTATTGATCACACCGAAGCTTTAGTGGCAATAGATGTCAATTCTGGCAAATCAACTAAAGAAACTGGGGTTGAAAGCATGGCTTTTCATACCAATCTTGAAGCGGTAAAAGAAATAGCTCGCCAATTAAGATTGAGAGATTTAGCGGGATTAGTTATTATTGATTTTATCGATATGTCGGACTCTAAAAACCGACGCTCTATAGAAAGAGCTCTTAGGGACGAATTGCAGAATGATCGCGCTCGAATTCAATTGGGCCGCATCAGTATTTTTGGACTTCTTGAAATGTCCCGACAAAGACTTGGGGCCAGCTTCTTTGAAACAATCACAGAGCCTTGCAAAAACTGCTCTGGAACTGGATATGTTAGGTCTGTTGAAATTGTTGCAGTTAGCATTTTACGAGCTATTCGCCACGCTTGTTCCGACAGGCAAACTGGAGTGATTTATATATATTCCGATCCTCACACCATTTCCTATATGATGAATTTTAAGAAGGGCGAGATATTTGCTACTGAAAAAAGCTATGGGGTTCACATATTTATGCACCCAGAATCTGAAACTGGGGTTAGCGGCTTTAAGATTAAAAAAAGAAAGGGGTTATCTGATGACGAAAGAAGGGAAATAGAAATGAAGGTTAAAACTGGAAAAGTTAACCAACTTGATATTGAGAGAACTTTTTTTGAAAGCGGGCTGCGCGATGACAAAAAAGATGAAGAAAAAGATAGGCCTTATAAAAAATTTCATAAAAAACCTAGGCCAAAAAGCCACAAAAAACACTTTGATAAATCAAAGCATCGCAATAATAAGTCAGAATCCAAGAAGTCGTTGGTAAAATCTATTTTTTCAGCATTTGGTAAGAAGAAATAATTTTGTATCCAACAGCTGCATTTAATACTAGCCACGTCTTGTCCTATTTATGATTCGATAAGACGTGGATAATAGCCATGTAGACCTCACCTATTTTTTAAAATAAATCCTTTTCATTTTAAATAACAGCCATGCTATTAACCCGCGCACTAACTAGTCCACCCTGAAATACCCCCT
>DDCV01000077.1 GCA_002335845.1 Rickettsiales bacterium UBA1997
TATTGACGGATCTGGGTTTAATGATTCTATTCAACAATTATGCAATCAGCGCTGGTTTTGCCAGATTGAGCTATGTATTTTTTGCAAAATTCCTCAGCTCTAATTTGGTTAAAAAAATCACCTACTTGTAGGCGATAAAAAACTCCTCTTTTACCAAGGTCGACTTTATTTACATAATAATTGAGGCCAAAAAATAAATTTGTATATAATCGATTTAACTTTTTCCAACTTATATCGGCCGATTCTTTGGATGTTAAAGCGGCAATTTGCACTCTTATTTTTCTCCTATTTTTTCTTGACAGATCTTTCAATTCTCGCGATTCAAAAACATTATTAACCTGCTTTTTAGCACCATCTTCTTGATCAAAGATAATGATTTGATCATTATTTTTTATATCTAAGGGTTTTTTGATTTCTTTTTTAGGGGCCTTTTTATTGTATTCTTTAATAGAATTATTATCGCTCTTTTGTATTGGGGGCGGCTTTTTTGGCTCGGGATTGCTGATTATTGTATCTGTCTTTTCTTGATTTTTGTTATTTTCAAAGATGTCGCTATATACCATTTGATCAAAAGTTTTTTTGGGCTTTTGATATTTTGCAAAAATCTTAATGGGGTCAGAAGGTGCTTTTATTATTGTGATTTCATTATCATTTTTCTTATAAAAATAGCTATATGACAATATTGTGATATATATAAAACAGCTCAGTGATATGAATACCACTGATAATAAAAAGAGTTTTTTTATCAGTCTGGATAGTCTAATATTATTATTTTTTTTATAACCAAAATCTTCCATTACCTCATTTCTTCAACAGCCTTTATACCAAAAATATCCAAGGCATTTGCTATGACATTTTTTACAGATAAAATTAAAAATATTCTGGCGCAAGTTAAATTAGGGTTGTTAGCAATAATAAATTTCATATTTTTATCTTCACTACCCTTGTGCCATAAAGCATGAAGCGTTGCTGCTAAATCTTGTAAATAAAAAGCAATTCGATGAGGTTCAAAATTTTTTACAGACATTTCTATAGTTCTGGGAAAATTTATCACTTTTAGCATAAGTTCAAGCTCGCTTTCATCTTTTAGAAGCTTCATAACATCTATTGTTTTATCACTTTGTGCTTGATTAATTTTTTGATATAATTCGGCATTATCATTTTTTAAGTTGCGCAAAACAGAGCAGCATCGAGCATGAGCATATTGCACATAAAATATTGGATTATCTTTTGATTGCTCAATTGCCTTGGCTAAATCAAAGTCAAAAGGGGCATCATTTTTGCGCGTCAACATTATAAAGCGCAAAACATCAGCGCCAATCTCTTCTATAACTTGTTTTGCAGTAACAAAATTTCCAGCTCTTTTCGACATTTTTAATGGCTCGCCATCCTTAACAAATTTTACTAGCTGACATAGTATAATTTTCATTTCCACTTGATCGTCACTCAAAACTTTGGTTGCAGCTACGAGTCTCTTAACATAGCCCGCATGATCATAGCCCAAAGGCATAATCAATATTTCAGCACCCCGATCTATCTTATCTTTGGTATAAGCAATATCTCCGGCGAAATATGTTGGAGTGTTGTCGGGTTTTAAAATAACGCGATCTTGATCATCGCCAAAATTAGTTGATCTAAATAACGTTTGTTCTTGGTTATTATTTGCTTGAGATCCCTTTTTTGTCATTGGCGCATCAATAACTCCCTTGTAAATCAAATTTTTTTGCTGCAATAGCTCTATAGATTCCGATATTTTATTTTTATCATGCAAATTGATTTTTTCTGAAAAATAACTATCATGCTTTATACCTAAAGATAGCAGATCTTTTTTAATTAGCTCAATCATGGCATTTATTACAAAATCTCTTATTTCTTGCAGGGCTAAGTTTTTAGATATATTTTGTAATTTTAAACCAAACTTTTCTTTTATATCCTTACCTATTTCAATGAGATATTCCCCGGGATATAATCCATCACCGATTTCTATTTTATTTCCACAAGATTCAAGATATCTTAAATAGGCTGATTCCAACAAAACATCAATTTGTGCGCCAGCATCATTTATGTAATATTCACGCAAAACATCATAACCGGTTTTTGTAAGTAAATTCCCCAAAACATCGCCATAAATTGCTCCGCGAGTATGCCCTATGTGAATTGGCCCCGTTGGATTTGGTGACGCATATTCAAGGTTAACTTTTTTATTATTACCTAAATTATCAAAAGTAATTTTGTCTTGGCTTGCTATGCTAGCTATTACGCTATGTAGTAATTCTTTCTTGATTTTGATGTTGATAAATCCAGGTCCTGCAATATCAGCTTTATCTATATGGCTCTTTGATAAATTATCAATTATTGCAGCTGCTAAAGCTCTAGGGTTCTTGATGCTACTATCAAGACAAGCTTTTATCATAACCATTGCAGCGTTGCAAGCCAAATCTCCATGAGCAGGATTTTTCGTGGGCTCAACTACAATATTTTCTAGCAATTTTCGCTCAAAAACAATATTATGATTTTTGGCGACTTCGTTAAATGCAGCAATAAATTGCTCTTTAAATATATTGAATATATTAATCATAAAAGTTTTAATCTGCGTTAAATATAAAAAATAAAAATTACACAACATGAATTCCAAGTCAATTGACTATTCTAGTACTAAATATTTAGCCAAAAGAGTCACCAAAGAATATGTTTTTCCTTATTGGCGCACTTTTCTTGTATCATCCATTTTGATGATTGTGATAGCGGCCACCACATCTCTTCATGCTTGGCTAGTGAAGCCAGCACTAGATTCGGTTTTTATGGATAAAAAATCAGACGCTTTAATTATAATACCTCTTGCTGTATTGATGGTCACCATAGTAAAGGGCTTTGCCACATATTTTCAGCTTCTAACCATGAATATAATGACTCTGCGCATTACCTCAGCTATGAGGCTCAAGATTTATTCTCATTTTATTAAATCAGATATTTCTGATCTCAATAAGAATTCTTCTGGAAATATGATGGCTAGCATATTGCAAGAGGTCGGTCGTGTCGTTGGCATGATAAACACGGCAATAAATGGTTTTATTAAACAGCTCATAACTCTTATTGGATTGGTAGGAGTTATGTTTTATCAAAGTGTTGAACTATCTTTAGTGGCTTTTGTCGGATTTCCATTGGCTGCTTATCCCATATATAAAATTGGTAAAAAATTGCGCAATTTATCATATAAAGATCAAGAGTTAGCTGGAAAATTTAACAGCCATATGAGTGATACTTTGCAATATTCAAAATTAGTTAAATCCTATGATTGCGAGGATTTTGAAATAAATCGCATGGGCAAAATAATTGATGGTGCTTTTGCTATGGGTAAAAAGATTTCGCGTATTTCATTAATTTCCTCTCCTTTTGTTGAAACTTTGGGAGGTGTTGGTGTGGCCCTAGTTATCTGGTATGGTGGCATGCAAGTGGTTAATGGTGAGACAACGCCGGGTGCGTTTTTTTCATTTTTTACAGCCATGCTTATGGCTTATAGACCATTAAAATCAGTTTCAGGAATGAATTCGGGAGTGCAGCTTGGTCTTGCATCTGCCACTAGACTTTATACTATGCTCGACAAAAAGCCAACTATAGTCGATAGGCCAAATTCTACCAAAATTGATAATAAAAAAGTTCAAGGAAATATAGAGTTTGAAAATGTTTGTTTTAGCTATGTCGATGATAAGACAGCTCTTAATAAGATAAACCTCAGTATACCCGCAGGTAAAACAACCGCTTTAGTAGGTCACTCAGGTGGTGGAAAATCTACTATCATGAGTATGATTCTGCGCTTTTACGATCCATCATCTGGATCTATAAAGCTCGATAATAGGGATATAAGAGATATTACAGTTAGTTCACTACGCAGATCAATGTCGGTGGTAAATCAAGAAGTCATGCTTTTTGATGACACTGTAATGGAAAATATTCGTTACGGCAAAGAAGATGCAACTGAAGAGCAGATCATAGAAGCTGCTAAAATGGCAGAAGCTGATCAATTTATTCAAGAATTATCAGAAAAATATCAATCTCAAGTTGGCCAAAATGGCATTAGGCTTTCTGGTGGACAAAGACAAAGAATAGCAATTGCTCGCGCTATATTATATGATGCCCCAATTCTTTTGCTAGACGAGGCAACATCAGCTCTGGATCCAATTTCTGAAAAATTAATTAAAGATGCTTTGGCTAAATTGATGAAAAATAAAACATCTATAGTTATCGCTCACAGATTATCAACAGTTATGCATGCTGATAAAATTGTAGTTATATCTAATGGCAAGATCATGGAGGAGGGAACGCATGAATCATTACTACAAAAAGATGGCGCCTATGCAAAATTATATCATAAGCAATTTGAAATTAGTAAATAATGAGCAATAAGGAGCAGGGCAAAAAGATATTAAAGGAAAGTAAAAAGAAAAAACTATCATTAGCATTGCGCAAAAACTTAATGAGAAGAAAGCAAATTCATCTAGATAAAAAAAGTGATGATATTGCTTAATGACAATGCTAAAATAAAAGCTAGTTGAAATATTAAATATCAATAAGCTATTATAGCATTGACTATTTTTTAATAATTTTTTTTTTGGAAGCAAAAATAGTATAAATTATCATTGTGGCGGGGTAGCTCAGTCGGTAGAGCAGCGGGATCATAATCCGTTGGTCGGGGGTTCAAGTCCCTTTCCCGCTACCAAGAAAGTAGATTTTTATTTAAACCAAGTGGCATATCCTTCTGGCACAAGACTAGATTCAATCAATCCATCCTTAATGTCAGATATAATAAAACAAAGCTTTGCTAAGGAATTAATAAATCTAGTTGAGGCCGGGATTAATAAACATCTCAAATCATCAATTAAATACTCCCCTTTAAAAATAGCCTTTGGCTTATTTAAAAAATCTAATCCCAATACAGTACAGCAAGTTAGAGCGGCTATTATAGAAGATTGCGAAGAGATGTTAAGAAATATTACGGATTATTCAGAAAAAGAGTTTTTATATAATGGTGAATTTACCAAAAAAGGTCAAATGGCGCGAAAAATTGCCTACAATATTGGAATTAACTTACTTAAAAAAGAGTTAAACGTTAGAACAGCGTTTAAGGCTACTCGAAATCAAGAGGTTAGGGAGAGAATATATAGCTATATTTTTCTTAATCTGAGAGAATCAATAGATTTTTTAATCAGCAAAGAAGAGAAGGAGTTTTTATAAAAACTACTCCAGTCTTTCATGCCACTTTAAGCCAGAATCAATCTCCAATTCAATCTTTGTCAAAATATTTTGTTAAGAAAAAATTAATTTATGGATATGGTGCAAGTTGACAATTAAGAGATTTTGGTAGTTGGTGAAAGTTTCTCGCCTTCATATTACTACTAGTATCGAGTAGCACTTATTAAAGTGCTGCTCTTTACAATATTATAGAAGGGGGATTATTACTTTTTATCTTTTGATGCTTCCGCTGCAGCCTTATCAGCGCCTTCTTCAGCTGAATCTTCAGCAGTTGCAGATTTGCCTCTACCAGTTATGCTGCAAACTAAAAAATTACGCTTATTTAAGAATTGAATACCCTCAGGTAACTTTATATCATGAGCCCTAACTTTATCAGCAATATGCATCGAAGAAACGTTGATATTAATTTCCGTTGGAATATCTATTTTTGCTGAACAAGATATATCGGCTCTTCTTAGAGCTACATTTAAGAAGCCACCCCTTTTTAATCCGGGAGATTTTTCTTTTCCTTCAAAGTTAAACTTTGGCTTTGCCCTAGAGTTGTCAGTAGAGTTACACTCGATGAAATCGACCTGAATTGGTCTATCTGTCACTGGATCTACAATAATATCGTGAGCAATAGCTTTAATTTTTTTGCTATCATATTCGAATTCAATTATCGTGGCTGGTAAATTACCTTTAAAATATTCTTTTTCAAAGGCAATTGTATCAACTAAAAGATCAATATTTTTTGGCTTACTATATATAGTAACCAAAATATTTCCTGCTTTTCTTGCATTCTTTGCAGCCTTGCTGCCGAACTCTACTCTTTGCTGAGCTTTAAAAACTAATGACATTGCTTATAAATGTTTATAACTATAATAAAAAAGAAATCAAAATAAGATAAAATTAACAAAAATCAAGGCTTATTAAGGTTCGTTGAGTTATAGTTTTTTTAATTCCTTAAAAACTTCTTCAACATGACCTTTTACCTTCACAGATTTCCAGATTTTGGTGATTTTACCAATCTTATTAATCAAAAATGTGCTACGATCAATTCCGGTATATTTTTTACCAAACATTGCTTTTTCTTTCAAAACACAGTAGCTTTGACATATTTCGGTGCTCTCGTCAGCCAATAAATCAAATTGAAGATCGTATTTTTCGATAAATTTATTATGAGATTTCATGCTATCTTTTGAAATGCCAATAATAACGCAATCAAGATCGCTAAAATCTTTAATTTTGCTGTTAAAATCTTGAGCCTCAATGGTGCACCCCGGAGTATCATCTTTTGGATAAAAATAAAGAATAACATTTTTGCCCTTCAGGTCTGAAAGCTTGATTTTGCCGCTTGTTGATTCAGCAACAAAATTTGGCGCATTATCACCAACTTCTATTGTTTTTATTGCATTATCCATTGTTGGTTTCTTGAATTGTTTTTATTGTAGCGATAACCTCATTAAATCTCGATTGGCTGCATAAACCTAAAAGCACAACATCTCTAGGTTTAATTTCGGCCATATTCCAATGAGTTTTATCTCTAATAGAATCAATCATTTTATCAGTTGTGCCGATAAGTTTTTTGATCTGGCCGTTAGTTATTTGTGGATAATATTTCAACAAAAAAGAAATACCATCAGGCTTGTCTTGGCGACGAGCAATTGGTGTGTATTTTGAAATTTTGGCTTTTGTTTTTGATATAGAAGAGCGATTAATGTGTAAAACAGCATGAGGATCGGCCTCGCATTTTGCAATTTCTTCTTTGAGCAATTGTCCAGAAATTATTGGATTTTGACCAGTAACATTCGAAGCTACATCGCCATCTGCAATGCCTTGGACTTCTAGCTCATGCAAGCCGCAGAAGTTAGAAATTTGTCTGAATGTTAAAGAGGTATTGTCTACCAGCCAAACTGCGGTGGCTTTTCTCATTAATGGTAGTTCTTGAGACATAGTTTGTTGAAAATTATTAATCATAAGTACTACAATATAATCAATTAGCAAATTTAAAAGCAAGCATGTTATTATTATTATCTCCAGCCAAATCTTTAGATCTTAGTTCAAAAATAAATTGTACTAGATCATCATTGCCAATTTTTCAAAAAAAGGCTAGTGACTTAGCTCAAATTTTAAAAAAACTATCAACTCAAGATTTACAAAATCTTTTTGGTATTAGCGAAAAATTATCCCAATTAAATTATGATAGATATCAAAATTTTATTGATGATTATAATGGCAAAAACTCGCGCCAAGCTATTCTATGTTTTAACGGCGATGTTTACAGTCGCATTGAAACTGATAAATTTAATGAAAAAGATTTTGATTTTGCCCAAGACCATATTATGATTTTATCTGGACTTTATGGACTTCTAAGGCCTCTTGATCTTATGCAGCCCTATCGTCTAGAGATGGGAACAAGGCTATCCAAAAATAAAACATTGCAACAACACAATATTAAGGATTTATATGATTTTTGGCAAAATAGCGTTGCTCAGATTCTTAATCAAGGTCAAGGCGATATTATTAATTTAGCTTCAAATGAGTATTTTTCAGTTGTAAATCCAAGCTTAATTAAAAAAAATATTATCGATATTGCCTTTAAAGATAAAAAAAATGGTGTGCTAAAAATTATTGGAATTAATGCAAAAAGGGCTCGAGGTGCAATGGCAAATTTTGTCATTAAAAATAAAATCACTCAATCACAAGATTTAAAAAAATTTAATGAAGATGGCTATCAATTTGCCAATGAATTATCTGGTGATAATAATTGGGTTTTTGTTAGATAGATGAATTATCAGCAATTTAATCATCGCAAATTTAACATTCATTATTTTCAAGAGATAGGCAGCACCAACTCACATCTATTACAAAAAGCGCAAATCAATCAAGCCAACGAGTTTGATGTGATAGTTTCTGACATTCAAACTAAGGGGCGCGGTCGTAAAAATCGTCAATGGCAATCATATAAAGATAATTTGCATTTTTCATTTTTAGTAAAGCCAACAATAAATATTGATAAAATTTCTCAACTATCTTTGCTTTGTGCCGTGGCCTTAGGAAAATCTCTCGAAGAAGTTTTTATGCAAAGCAATATTAAGGCGAAAATTAATTATAAATGGCCCAATGATTTGCTGATAGATGGAAAAAAAATAGCGGGTATTCTGCTTGAAAGCTCAATTTCACAAAGCAAATGTCAATTTATAGCAATAGGAATCGGCTTTAATATTGCCAAAAACCCTCAATCAAGCATCTTTGCTTCGACTAATTTAAAAGCCTTGGGATTGGAAGTTGATAAAATTAATTTTTTAAAGAGCTTTCTTGAACACTTTGAAAGCCTATATCAATCTTGGCTTAATTTTGGTTTTGAAAATATCAAAAAAATATGGCTAAAAAAAGCTTTCAAGCTTAATCAAGAACTAGAATTATCAATTGATGACAAGAAAACAAAAGGAATATTTATCGGCCTTGACGAATTGGGAAATCTACTCCTAGATCAAAAAGGACAAAATATTCAAACCATTAATTACGCAGAGATTTTATAATAATGTTTGGACAAAATAAAATATTAAAGCCACAAAATCATTGTGGCAACAAGCTTGATATTCAAGAAATATTTTTTACGTTACAAGGCGAAGGCCCCAATGTCGGCATGCCAGCTATTTTTATTAGACTTGGCGGTTGCAACTTGGCTTGTAGTTTTTGTGATACAGAATTTGACTCATATAAAGAGCTCAACTTAGCACAAATTTTAGGCCAAGTAAAAGATATTTTATCTCAATATCCCAAAACATCTCTAGCGGTTATTACAGGAGGCGAGCCAATGCGTCAGCCAATTGAAAAACTATGCCAAGAGTTACAAAATATAGGTTTATTAGTGCAAATTGAAACTAACGGCACTATTTTTCGTAATTTGCCAGAGCAAACACAAATAATTTGTTCACCCAAAATATCAAATAATCAATATTATAAAATCAGAGAAGATTTATTGCCCAAAATAACCGCTTTCAAATTTATTATATCAAAAGATAAGCCATATAATAAAATTTCTGAGATTGGACAATCAAAATTTGCAACTCCAATTTATCTGCAGCCAATGGATGAATATAACGAGAATAAGAATAAGAAAAATCTACAGCTTGCCATTGATTTATGCAAAAATAACGGATATTTTTTATCAATACAAACTCATAAAACTATCGGCTTACCTTAAATATAGGGCTCAGCGTAAAATCAAAAATACAAAATTAAAAAACTTTAATTTAAATAAATTATGAAATATCAAAATCTCGGCCTAACTGACTTAAAAGTAAGTAAAATATGCCTAGGCACCATGACTTGGGGTTGTCAAAATAACCAAGACGAAGCTTTTGAGCAAATGGATTATGCTTTATCTAAAGGCGTTAATTTTTGGGATACGGCTGAAATGTATGCTATTCCACCAACTCCTCAAACCTATGGCACAACTGAAGTGATGATAGGTAATTGGTTTGAAAAATCAAAAAAAAGAAATGAAGTTATATTGGCCACAAAATTTTCGCCCCTACCATGGGCTAGAAATGAAAAAGTTCCAGAAACTAACAAAGCAAATATTGTTGAAGCAGTTGATCAAAGTTTAAAGAGATTAAAAACTGATTATATCGATTTATACCAATTACACTGGCCAACCAATAGAGCCAATTATCATTTTGCTAATTGGTGGGATTTTGAAAAATCTTTGCAAAATTTAGAAAAAGATAAAATCATTGAAAATAAAATTGAGATTTTGCAAGTATTTCAACAATTAATTGATCAAGGTAAAATTCGACATATTGGTCTTTCTGATGATTCGTCTTGGGGAATAAAGCAATTTGTTGATTTGTCCGAAAGGCATAATTTGCCAAGAATTTCTTCAATTCAAAATGAATATAGCTTATTGCGTCGCAGAGATGAATATGATGTTGCTGAAACTTGTGCCTTAGAAGGAGTTTCTTATTTGCCATGGTCGCCATTGGCAATGGGAGTTTTGAGCGGCAAATATGTTGATCGTCACTTTCCAGATTTTCCTAAAAATTCTCGCTTTTCAAAGGAAGTTATGAATGATGGTTGGGATCGATATAAAACAAGAGTAGAGTTAAATACCAATAATGCGGTTAAAAAATATTTAGAAATTGCTAAAAAATATAATCTAGATCCTTGCCAAATGGCAATAGCCTTCACTCTGAGCAAAAAATGGGTAACCAGCACGATAATCGGAGCCACAACAATGCCGCAACTCAAGACTGATATTGCTGCTATTGGTATTGAGATTAGCCAAGAATGCTTAAAGGAAATTAATGAAGTTTATCAGCAATATCCAGTGCCATTTTAGATAAATTGATTATACCAATTCCCATCTTTAATGCTACATTTAACCTTCTTATTTTTGGTTTAAATTTTATCCTCAAAACTAATTTTATTAAATGTAGCATTAAAGATTGGAATTGGTATTAAAGACCTTTGCAAAACTG
The DNA here is from genome assembly GCA_002335845.1 of Rickettsiales bacterium UBA1997. The sequence goes on from DDCV01000077.1 coordinate 10,716, forward strand.
AAATTACAAGTAAAGCAGCCTGCTTTTTGGTTAATTTTATCTAAAAACTATCTCAAAAATCAAACTACTTCACTTACGCAAAGGTCTTATTATTAAAAATTAAAAGAGTAGTTGGCGTATAGAGTTTCAAATTTGGCAAAATTCATTAATTTATCATTATCAACTCCACCTCCGAATTTTCTATAGCCCAGCCCTAAGGAATTTTTATTATTTATTTTATATCTAATCTCAGCGTTAACATCGTAAGCATAGCCTTGCCCAAAACCTGCGGCATCAATATGCGAAAATAATGATATTTTTTTACTCATAAAATATTCAGCCCCAAGACCAAGCAGTGGCACTATGCCAATATTTGAATAATACCATTTTCAATTTAT
>DDCV01000053.1 GCA_002335845.1 Rickettsiales bacterium UBA1997
AAATAAGGGATATTTGTACCTAAAATCACTAATATTACCAAAAAACCAGACAATTAGCCCAAAAAATCAAAAATACTCATAAAAATATAGCGAATTTCTGGAGAAATTCACTGCGATTTGGTGAGTTTATATTTTTTTGAAAGAAATTTAGAGGAAGTTGGGTTTTGCGACAGCCCCTTTATTGATTTAATTTTATCCTCAAAACTAATTTGATTAAACATATCATTAAAGGCTGTAATTGGTATTATTTACTAAAAATTTAATTTTATAAATTTATAAAAGTTTTGCGGGTTGCAATTGGCATAAAAAGTATAAATGAGCTAATAAAGAAAAGATTGACAATTTTTAGCTTAAATTTAATGTGGCGCAACTTAGTTTTAGTTAATTTTTTAAAAAATCATGTTTGCAGTTGTTGAAACTGGCGGTAAGCAATATCGCGTTGCTTTAAGCCAAAAAATTATCGTCGAAAAAATAGAAGGCGAGATTGGTTCTAAAATATTTTTAGATAAAGTTTTGTTGATTCAAGGTCAAGACGGAGCCCCAAAAATTGGTTTTCCAACCGTAGAAGGTGCTAAGGTTGAAGCTGAAATATGCAAAACTTTTAAAGATAAAAAAGTTATTATTTTTAAAAAGAGGAGAAGAAAAAATTCTCGTCGTAAAAATGGTCATCGTCAGACCAAAACATTATTAAAAATTCTATCAATTAATTAGTTATGGCAACCAAAAAGGCGGGCGGAAGCTCGAGAAACGGCCGCGATTCGGCTGGTAGAAGACTAGGAGTTAAAAAATTCGGTGGTCAATTTGTTGAAGCTGGAAACATCATAGTTCGTCAAAGAGGAACAAAGTGGCATCCAGGAGATAATGTCGGAATCGGCAAGGATCATACTATTTTTGCTAAAGTAGCAGGTTTTGTAAAATTTGTTAGCTCTCTACATAAAAAAAGAACTTATATCACTGTAGTTAATAGTGAAGGCAGTCTACAAGGTTAGTTAATTAGAGTTATATTTTTATACCTACTAACTAGTTGACTTTATTTATTTTTAAGCGGACGTGGCGGAATTGGTAGACGCACTAGACTTAGGATCTAGCGCCGCAAGGTTTGGGGGTTCAAGTCCCTTCGTCCGCACCAAATACAAATCATGACTCTCATGGAATTTCAAATTAAAAATATTCTTGATCAAAAATTAAAAAAAGATTACGAGGTCGTTGTTCCAAAAGAGGTGGTTAGCCAAAGAGTTGACAACCATATTGATGGCGTTAAAGGCAAGGTAAATCTAAAAGGATTTAGAAAAGGAAATGTTCCAGCTAGTGTAATTAAGGAAAAGTATGGCCAATCAATCCTCTCTGAAGAATCAGAAAAGCTTGTCAACGAAGCTTTACAAAAGATCATTAAAGATAATGATATAAAGCCGGCAATGACGCCAAAAGTTGATGTAAAATCTCTTGAACTTGATGGTGAGTTAAAATTCAATGCAGCTATAGAGATATATCCAGAAGTTCCTGTTATAGATCTAAAAAAAATTAAAATTTCATATCGTAGCCCAGATATCAAGGAGTCTGATATCGAAGAATCATTGGTAAAATTATTAAAATTTCATCGCAAATGGGATAAGCAAGAAGCGTCCTATAAAGCAAAAAAAAATGATGCCGTTAATATAGATTATGTTGGCTCTATTGATGAGGTAGAATTTGAAGGTGGAAAAGCAGAGGGCCATCAGCTAGAATTAGGCAGCAAAAGTTTTATTGATAATTTCGAAGATCAGTTAATTGGTAAAAAAGCTGGAGATGATGTTAGGGTTAAAGTAAAATTTCCTAAAGAATATCACAAAGCAGAAATGTCTGGCAAATCTGCAATATTTGAAGTTAAAGTAAATGATGTATTGATTGCAAAAACGCCAGATCTAAACGATGAATTTGTAAAAAATACTTTTGGTATAGAAACCCTTGACAAACTTAAAGAAGAAATAAGGAAGCAAGTTGAAGAAAGTAATAATAATATAGCAAAAAGTATATTTAAAAAAGAACTTTACGACTTCTTGGTAAAAAAACATAATTTTGATCTTCCGGAAGGCTTGGTTGAAACTCAGCTTAATTCTATATGGGAAGAAACTGAGCAAGAAATAAAACAAAATCCTGATAAATTTAAAAACGACAAAGAGAAAAATAAAGCTAAGGAGAAAAAAAGAGATACCGCTAAGAGAATGATATTGTGCGGCATGGTTTTATCTAAAATAGCCCAAGATAATAAAATAGAAATTACGCAAGAAGATATTAATAAGGAGATTACCAAGATTATAATGAATTATCCAAGCCAGCAAAAGGAAATCATTGAATATTATCAAAAAAATCCTGAGGCTATGCAGCAAATAAGAGGTGCGATAATTGAAGAAAAAGCTGTTGATTTCGTTGTTAAAAATTCATCTTCTGACAGTAAAAAGATTTCATTAAAAGATCTTGAAAAGTTGTGGAAAAAAATTAGTCATGAAGACTAATTTTTTAGCTCTTATTATAATAACCTTAACTAAATAAAATCTATGAATAACTTTATTGACGCCCTTAAATTGGCAGCTTTTCCAATTCACAAAGAAGGATATAAATTCATATTTATATTTGCTTTTGCTACTATAATTCTAGCTTTATTAAGCGATGCTCTTGGCATGATTGGACTTGTTGCAACATTGTGGTGCATTTTCTTTTTTCGCGATCCAATTAGAGTTGTACCAAAAGTCAGTAATGCCATAGTAAGTCCGGCCGATGGGATTATTACCAAAATAGAAGAAAATATCTCGGCCCCAGGTGAATTATCTTTGGAAGATCAAAAATTTACTAAAATTAGTGTATTTTTAAATGTTTTCAATGTTCATGTTAACCGAGTCCCTATATCAGGAACTATTGAAAAAGTTGTATATATCCCTGGTAAATTTTTAAGTGCCAACTTCGATCAAGCAAGCTTAGAAAATGAAAGAAATATTGCCCACCTTAAAACATCTGATAAAAAAGATGTAATATTCACTCAGGTTGCAGGTTTGGTTGCCAGAAGAATTGTATCTGATCTACAAGATAAGCAAAAAGTTAAATCCGGCGATAAATATGGTATAATACGCTTTGGTAGTAGAATGGATATTTATCTACCAAAAGATACTAAAATTATATCGCAAATTGGTCAAACAATGATCGGTGGCGAAACTATAATTGCCAATTTATAACTCTTAATTGTCATGCAATCAGCTAATATTCACAAACTAACTTCCAAAAGAGAGGCTGCAAGAATGGGAGGTGGTCAAAAAAGAATAGATGTTCAGCATTCAAAAGGTCGCTTAACAGCTCGTGAAAGGCTGGAAGTTTTGCTTGATCCTAATTCCTTTGAGGAAAGCGGTCTTTATGTTGAGCATCGTTGCAGTGATTTTGGTATGCAGGATAAGAGGCATCCAGGAGACGGTGTTGTAACTGGTCAAGGCACTATAAATGGTCGATTAGTTTTTGTCTACAGTCAGGATTTTACAGTAATGGGAGGCTCTCTTGGTGAGGCTCATGCTCGTAAGATATGTCAAATTATGGATCGCGCTATGCAAGTTGGGGCGCCGGTAATTGGATTGAATGATTCTGGAGGTGCTAGGATTCAAGAAGGCGTAGACTCTTTAGGTGGATATGGTGAAATTTTTCAAAGGAATATTGATTCTAGCGGTGTCGTACCTCAGATTTCAATGATAATGGGTCCTTGTGCTGGTGGAGCTGTATATTCCCCAGCTTTGACTGATTTTACAGTGATGGTTGAAAATTCTTCATATATGTTCGTAACTGGTCCCGAGGTTGTTAAAACAGTAACTCATGAAGAAGTGACTCAAGAAGAGCTTGGTGGAGCTTCGGTTCATGCCTTAAAAAGTGGTGTAGCACACTTGACATTCAAAAGTGAGATTGAAGCCCTGTTGCAAGCGAGAAGATTAATAAATTTTTTACCTCTATCAAATCAAAATAAGGTACCAAAAATACCAACTGAGGATAGAGCCGATCGTGTTGATGTATCTTTAAATACTTTAGTGCCGGAAAATACAAATCAGCCTTATGATATGTCGGAATTGGTTGAAAAAATTCTTGACGAAGGAGATTTTTTTGAAATTCAAAAAGACTATGCGCAAAATATTATAATAGGATTTGGTCGTATGGAGGGAGAAACTGTTGGTGTTGTTGCAAATCAGCCAATTCATCTTGCTGGATGCTTAGATATCAAAGCTAGTGAAAAGGCGGCTAGATTCATAAGGTTTTGTGATGCCTTCAATATTCCTATATTAACATTTGTTGATGTTCCTGGATTTTTACCTGGCACTGCTCAAGAGCATAATGGAATTATTAAACATGGGGCAAAGCTGCTTTATGCTTATGGAGAAGCCACGGTGCCAAAAATTACTGTTATCACAAGAAAAGCTTATGGTGGAGCTTATATTGTCATGAATTCAAAGCATTTACAAGGCGATGTAAATTATGCTTGGGCTAATGCTGAAATTGCTGTTATGGGTCCCGAAGGGGCCGTAGAAATTATTTTTAGAGAAGACTCTAAAGACCCTGAAAAAAAAGCTGATCGCGTTGCAGAATATCGTGAAAAATTTGCCTCACCATTTGTTGCAGCCTCTCGCGGCTTTATTGATGAAGTTATTCGTCCGCAAAACACTCGTAAAAGAATTTGTATGTCATTGCAGATTTTAAAAAATAAAAAAGTAAAAAAGCCTTATAAAAAGCACGATAACTTGCCATTATAGATTATACTAATTAGTGAAGGTCGCTTACTCAAATATGGCGTAAAAATAAAAATGCTTTGCTGTGTTAAATGTTGTAACGCCCAATGATCATCTAGAAAACCTGGCTATAAATAGCAAAAAATCAACTTTAGGTTACAGCTGGAAAAAGAAGAATGTTGACGAAAGATTATCAAAGTCAATATCCCAAAAATATGACTTATCCCCCATAATTTCAGACTTATTAACTGCTCGTAATATAAGTCTATCAGGGATAGAGCTTTTTTTAGATCCTAAATTAAAAAACTCTCTACCAGATCCATTTTCTTTAGGGGGCGTCAGTGAGGCAGTAAATTTTGTCCTAAATGCCATTAAAAATTCAAAAAGAATTGCAATTTTTGCTGATTATGATGTTGATGGCGCAACTTCAGCAGCAATTTTAAAAAAATTCCTAGCAAATATTGGTTATGAGTCACAAATATATATTCCGGATCGTATCAAAGAAGGTTACGGCCCTAATTCCAATGCTTTAATTGACCTAAAAAATTCAGGTATCGACCTTGTTGTAACTCTTGATTGCGGTACTGTGTCATTTGAGCCTTTGCTTGAAGCAAAAAAAGTTGGTCTTGATATTATTGTAATTGATCATCATTTAGGTGCCATACAAAAACCAGAGGCAATTGCTATTATCAATCCTAACCAAATTGGAGAATCGTTCGAACATAAAAATTTATGCGCTGCCGGAGTAACATTTCTTTTTATTGTCGCTTTAAATAAAAAATTGCGTGAGGAAGGTTTTTATCAAAAAATTAAAGAACCTAATCTGTTAGGATTTCTTGATTTAGTTGCCTTAGGTACGGTTTGCGATGTCATGGAGTTGACTGGATTAAATCGAGTTTATGTTGCTGCGGGACTTAAAATACTTAAAAAAAGACAAAATATTGGCATTAAAGCAATTTGCGATTTGGTTAATCTAGATCAAGAGCCAACATCTTATCATCTTGGATTTGTGATTGGCCCTAGAATAAATGCTGGTGGTCGTATAGGAAAATCAGACTTAGGAGCTAGATTATTATCGACTAATAGCGAAGCAGAAGCTGTAGAAATTGCTAATCAATTAGAGAGTCATAATATTGATCGCAAAGACATTGAAATTAATGCTTTAGCGGACGCGGTCGAGTCCTTAAAAAATAAAAGAAATGGCTTTGGTGAAGATGATGCAGTTATTTTTGCTATTTCTTATGAGTGGCATCAGGGGGTAATTGGCATTATAGCATCTCGCTTAAAAGATATTTATAATAAGCCAGTAGCGGTAATTACTATAGATAAGGAATCCAAAAAGGGTAAAGCATCTTGTAGATCGATCAATGGAGTTGATTTTGGTATACAAATTCTTAATGCCCGAGCTCAAAATTTACTTATTGAAGGCGGTGGTCACGCTATGGCTGGCGGTTTTTCAGTAGATGAGGAGCAAATAGAGTCCTTGCATCGATTCTTTTGTCAAAATATGGCAAAAAATATTGCCAAGATCAATAGTCAAAAAAATGCTTATTATGATATAAAACTTGATTTGTCACAAATTAACGTAGACCTATTGCAAGAAATTGATAAATTAGAGCCTTTTGGTGTTGGCAATCCAAAGCCAAAATTTTATCTAAAAAATGTTAGAAAGGTCAGTTCAAAATTAGTTGGAAAAGAACAAAATCATATTAGTTGCATCTTTACAGCTAAAAATATGACCAAAACTAATCAGATCCAAGCCATGTTATTCCGAGGAGTGGGTAGCGATCTTGAGCCAATATTACTTGGTGAGAATTACAGCAAAGAAATTAATTTGATAGGCACCCTTAATATAAATAGCTGGATGGGATCCAAAAAAGTGCAGATGATAATTGAAGATATAGAGATTTATTAATTAATTTCAAAGCCATTTAGATATATGGCTAATTAATTTCGATAATTAGCATTATTAAACTGCAATCAAAGCTAT
>DDCV01000166.1:0-1102 GCA_002335845.1 Rickettsiales bacterium UBA1997
CAATAGAATTGTATAATAAATCAGATTATTACAATAAATGAATTCATTCAGATGATATAAAGCGAAAACGTGCCTACTATGAGCATGGATATAACTCTTTACGAATAACAAGTAGACACGCATTATTATTATGAAGGAGTTATCTCATAAATCAAGAAACTTATAAAATTAGAACAAGATTATTTCTTGAGTGATTTTTTTTCATCTTTAGTTAGTGGATTATTCCATACGTTGTTGCTTAGGCCTAATTCATGTTTCATAGGCTTTGTTTTACCCTTTGTGACCTTTCCACCTTTTTTTAAGAATTCATCAATCAAAGCTTGATCAGTTTTTTCTTTTGGTGTTCCAGACATAGACATAATTCAATCCTTCAATATTTTAATTGATACAAACGAATAATTTTTTAGTTCTACTCATTCACTAGTATTTCATAGCCAGAAACTGGGAAATGAATAGCTACATTTCCAGCTTCAACTGAATAATGATTAATTGCAATAGTTATACTGTCTAAATATCGCAAATCTCCAGAAACTATTGGATCTGATGATTCACCAGAAGGTTTTATCCTAACATTTTGCCCAATTTCTAAGTGTGAATAAACATTACTATTCACCCCTTTTGGTGATTTTGGATTCAATTTATTTGCTAATTCTAGCGCTTCACAACTGCTCATGTCTTTACAGTTCTTATAATTCAAATTGTTTATCTCTTCTTCGACTCTCAATAAGTTTTTATATTTGCTTAGAATCTTTGCCCCCTCATTCCATCTGCCCCTTATAAACCAAATCAAATAACCAACAGATATATCAGCATAAGATAGCTTACTTGAAAATATGTTACTGCCTTCTCCTAGAATATCATCAATAATTTTTAGTTTTGCATCAAGCTGCAATATTACACTAGGTAGCTTCTGGTAAAGTTTTTCTTGGCTCCAACCTTTTTCAAAATACAAATCACCACGGTCTTGAATGAATTCTTTTGGAGCTGCATTTATTGAATTAGTAATAACAATTCTTGCTGCAAGTTCAAAAACAGTATCATCTATCCATGACGAAAATACTAATGCTTTATTCATACAACCTTCAGGAAACAAACGCTCTTT
>DDCV01000166.1:1161-2307 GCA_002335845.1 Rickettsiales bacterium UBA1997
ATAAGATTGGGCTTTGGAGGAATTCTAGGTATCTCAACAGAATTCCACTCAACTTCAGCAAGTCCAAATGCGAGTCGTATTTTATGAGCAAATGGTGATGGCCAATAGTGATGTAAAATAAATTCTGACATATCTATATCCTAGTATATTTTGTTTTTCTAAGTAAAAATTTTGTATGTACAAATAACTTACTTACGACCTTATGTATCATGATAAAAATAGTAATTATAGATTTAGGATCATTATTTACAAAATAAAAATATAATGAATTTATATTAGATATTGTTATGAAAAATTTTTATTGGCTCTTTAAAGAATGGCTTATATTATATCTTAAACTACAATAAACAAACCAACTTTTTTATCATCTGAATGAGAAAGAAAACCCTTTTTTTCAATTGATTTTAATGCTCTGAAAAATGTTGGGCGTGACATTTTTTGTGTAAAACTGTGCTTAAGAATTTGTTTCGTTTGAACCAAACCATCCTGAGATTTTGAAGCCTGGGCAGCTAGATAAACATTTTTTTCAACTCCTGACAAAGATGATAAGCCAATATCTTGCTCCATATCATCTAGCATTTGTTTTAAAAGTATAATTTTTTTAACAAAATCTGATTTCATAATAATATCATAACTATACTATTTTTAGGTTTGATGCAAAAAAATATTTTATCTAATATATACTAAAAAAAATATTGATATGTTCATACTTAATACATACTTAATAATAGAGCGAAAATATATTAATTATAATTCTCTTTTTATGAAAAAATAAAATATAATAGCTTCCTAGTTTTATAGTTTTATATTGTTTTGATATCAAATATAAGTTTTCATCCAATTTAAAGACGAATTAGTATCACCTTTTGGCTTATATTCAGCACCAATAGGGTCTTCATAACCTAACTGTTGTATAATCTTAAAAATAAATTCATACGATAACTCTCCATCTCCTGGGCTTCCTCTATCCGGAACAGAAGCAAATTGTATATGTCCAATGTATGGCATTAAACTTTTGAGCTTATGCACAATATTACCTTCCATTAATTGTACATGGTAACAATCAAACATAAGTTTCAAATTTGGCTGATTTACTTTTTTTATAATTCCTAGAGCTTGGGAGGTTGTTTTTAAAAAATACCCAGG
>DDCV01000166.1:2322-2637 GCA_002335845.1 Rickettsiales bacterium UBA1997
TAAATTTTTTATAAATACTTTCTCTGCTTCATCTCCACTTGAGAATCCTGCCATGACATGAATATTCTTTGCTTTTATCTCAGCAGCATACAAAATTGCTTCATCTATAGCATCCTTAGCATCATCTTCTCTACCAGGTAACGCACTCAAGCCATTTTCGCCAGTGCCCACATCTCCTCTTCGAGTATTCAAGCCTATCATTGTAAAGTTTGTGTCTTGAAGTGCACCAATGATTGCTTTTGGATCTGTATCATATGGCCAATGGCATTCAACAGCATCAAAGCCGGCAGCTTTGGCAGCTAGAATTGCACTTGG
>DDCV01000063.1 GCA_002335845.1 Rickettsiales bacterium UBA1997
CTATTAATTCTTTCTTCTTTGTTTGAAAAAATTTTTAAGAAGCATTGAGCTCTCATCAGCAAATAAACCATGTTGGTAAGACACTTTATGATTGAAGTCTAACCTATCTAGAATATTGTCTATTGATATCAAGCTTCCTGTTTTTGGCTCGGGAGTAGCAAAAATAATTTTATCTATTCGCGCATCAACAATTGCTTTTGCACACATATGACAAGGCTCAAGAGTGGTATAGATTATTGCTTGATTTAATCTATAGTTATTTAAATTTTTAGATGCGTTTCTGATTGCGATAATCTCAGCATGAGAGGAAATATCATTATTACTTATAACAGCATTGTGGCCAGATCCTACAACTTCATTATCCATAACTACTACTGATCCCACAGGCACTTCATTGATAATAAGGGACTTGTTGGCCTCTTCTAATGCAAGTCTCATGAAAGACTTATCTTGATCAGAAAACATATAAATTTTTTAATAAAATTCTATATTTGCAATATCTAGTCTTGCATCAAAGTCTTTGCCATAAGCTACAATTCCTAGAGCTCTTATTCTTGAAGAATCTAACCCTTTGTTAGGATTTCTGGAGTAGCTGAATGCACTTAGTGGTAAATCTATAATTTGCCAATCTTCTGTTGCATAAAATTTGGCAGAAAAATAATTCCATGGCATCGTTCTTGGAGTTCTTAGATGAATATAATATTCATTCTCATTACCTCTTATTTTTATTCTGATGCCTTTGTATTGGTTTGCTTTAAAATTTACTCTGGTTCTGGCCTGAATAAATCCACCATTATTTGCAGTACTAACAGGCCCTTCAAGCCTGTAGAATTTATTAGCCCCATCATCAAGTTCATAAAAGTTAACTTCAGAGATCCCGCCCATTACATTATCAGATATGGCATCCCATTGAGCTCTCGTATCCCCTAGATTATCAATAACCATTGAGGAGGCGCCTAAAGAAAAAAAAATTAGGAAATATATTTTAAGTTTTATTAGCATTAGATTAAGTTTGTATCTTTTTCAGCTGGAAACCAAGGTAATTTAGCCACTATTGCATTATATTTAATTTGAGGTGACTCAACTATAACTTGATTGCCCTCTTCTGTGGCACTGGAATCTACAATTGCAAGACCAATATTTTTTTTAAGACGAGGTGAATAGAAACATCTTGAAAGTCTCCCGACTTTATTGCCATTTTTGTCGAAGACAGGCCAAAAATTTTCCGGCACTTTATCTATTGGAGCTCCATCCATTTCAACACCAATTAATTTACTTACAGCTCCAGTTTCTTTAATTTTTTTTAGAGCCTCTTTGCCAATAAAATCTATATCCTGATCTATATCTACCAATCTATCTAGACCAATAGTATAAGGATTATGCTCTCTTCCAAAATCAGAACCATAAGACAATAGCCCGCCTTCAATGGTCCTTATGGTATTTGGAGCTATCACAGCGCCATTGAATTCTTTTGCAGCCTCATAAACTAATTCAAACAAATTATTGCCCAATTTTCTATCTTGAAGATAAAGCTCATAACTAAGTTCCCCACTCCACCCAGTTCTAGCAATAACCATAGGAATATTTTCTAATGATGTTTGGGCAGCTTTATAGTAACCAAGATCATCATGCCTTCCATTAAATAACTTTTGAATTAATCTCCCTGCTTTGGGTCCGCTAACCTGAAGAGGTGAAACATCAGGCTCGCAAATTGATACATTCATACCTGAGTTCATGGCAACGCCTTGTAACCATAATAAANNCCATCACCAGGTGATACCCAGAACCTATCCTCTTCAAGTCTTATTAAGCAAGCATCATTTACAATTCCACCATCAGAATCAGTCAAAATAATGTATTTGCAATCCCCAATATTACACTTCGATAAATTTCTTGGATTAATATACTTAATGAAATTAAATGCATCTGGTCCACTAACTTCAACTTGTCTTTCTGCTGCAAAATCACCAAAAGTAACATCACTTATTAAGCTGTTATATTCTTTTTCAGGATTTGTAAAACCAGTAGGTAAGTACATTTTGTTATAGACAGTAAAGCCAGTTACTCCATATTTTATGGTTGAATCAAAATATGGTGATTTTCTAACTCTTGAGCCTATTCCAATTAATAAAGGTAATTTCGACGCCATCTAGTCCTCCCCCCAAAAAACTTATTTAGATTATTTTAATACCAAAATAATACAAGAGTAAATCGATTATTGAGGAATTTGCAATTTCATATATGATTATTAAAGGAGCATTTCTATGGGGAAAAAAAGGTTTTTTGATGATAGGCTAAAGTACTTATCATTTATTCAAAATACAGGTGAAAAAAGAGCTATCTCATCTGAAATTTTTCCTCATATCAAATCTTTACCAAAAAATAAAACCTATCTAAGAATTCTTGATGCAGGTACTGGTGATGGGACTGTTAAATCTAATGTAATAAAAAGTTTTCATAAATATCACCCATACACTTCACTTTTAATTACAGGCAAAGAAATTAGCTACGAAGATCTTAAAAATACATTAGACAAAATGCCTGATAGATTTGTAGAACATCCAAATCTAATGGTAACAATGACAAATGTTAAATTTGCAGAGCTTGGACAAATTGAGAGTGCAAAAAAAATAAAAGATAAAAGCGTTAAAAAACTAACATTAGTATTAAAAGCAGACAATTCATTTGATTTTAATGAACAGATTAATGGAATGGGAAATTTTATAAAAAAATATTGGGGAATAGAAATCGATTCAAAAGATAGAACTTCCTACTCTCACCCCTGCTTAATACGAATTTATAGAGAAGATCATAAAAGATATCTTGAGCCATTTATTGAAAATGATTATGAGAATAACAATTATGACTTAATTATTGCTTCTCAAGCATATAGGGCGATATCAACTACCATCACAAAGGTTTCTAACGTTATTGCTCCATTAATGCGATTATTAAATGTGTCAGGTAAGTTGCTTGTTACGCATTCGTGTGGAGATGATTCTGTTGAAAAAATTCTTAAAGAAGCCTGGAAAGACAAAGATCCATTTCCAGTAAAAGGTAAGGACATTATTGAATATTTAAAAAATAACCCTGTTGGAGAGAACACTAGATTCACTTATTCAAAACCCAAATCTTATAGTTTTAAATTCAAAAGAACTCCAGATCAGACTGTTTCAGAGTTATTTGGGCATGGTCTAGATGCTAAATGGGCAAATATTTTATATGTTGGCCAAATTCCAGAAAAAGATATAATAGCCCTTGAAAAAAATGCATCTGCTCTGAAAAGAGTAAAAAA
>DDCV01000051.1:0-174 GCA_002335845.1 Rickettsiales bacterium UBA1997
AATATATTTTGAGCCATCTGATGTTCACTCATCTATTAATAAATTTGAGGAAGGCCTTCGAAATGATAGTCCGGCTATATCTCCAAGCATGATATATGCATATGCTGCTATCAAACTAGGTATTCCATTTGCAAATGGCGCACCAAATTTATCTGCAGATATCCCAGCATTAGT
>DDCV01000051.1:179-6492 GCA_002335845.1 Rickettsiales bacterium UBA1997
AAAGCTAGACAACTTGGAATAAATGGCTGGTTCTCAACTAATATTCTTGGTAACAGGGATGGTGAAGTCTTGGATGACCCCGATGCTTTCAAAACAAAAGAAGAAAGTAAACTTGGTGTACTAGACACAATATTAGAACCAGAAAAAAATCCTGATCTTTATAGTGACCTTTATCATAAAGTGAGAATTAATTATTACCCTCCAAGAGGAGACGATAAAGAAGGTTGGGACAATATTGATATATTTGGTTGGCTTGGATACCCTATGCAAATCAAAGTTGATTTTCTATGTCGAGATAGTATTTTAGCGGCTCCAATAGTTTTAGATTTAGTTTTATTTCTTGATTTAGCTAAAAAATCTAATATGTTTGGTGTGCAAGAATGGCTATCCTTTTACTTCAAAAGTCCAATGACTAGGCCTAATGTTGGTCCTGAACATGATATATTTGTTCAGCTAGCAAAGCTGAAAAATACCCTCCGTCATATTATGGGCGAAGAGCTTATCACACATTTAGACCAAGATTAATAAGAAAAGTATTAATTGAAATTAGTAATCATAGCTGCAGGTTTAGGCTCAAGGCTATCATCCGTATCAAATAATACGCCTAAACTTTTGGTGCCTGTAATGGGGCAACCTCTTGTAAATAAATTATTATCTAATTGTATAGATGCTGGTATTAAAAACATCGTAGTGGTAACTGGCTTCAATAATCATATTATTGAAAATCATTTAAAAACGCTTCAAACCCCAATCCAAATCGAAGTAGCATATAATCCAGACTGGAAACTTGCAAATGGTGTAAGCGTTTTATCTGCTCAAAAGCATATACCTACTGGAGAAGATTTTATGATATCTATGAGTGATCATTATTATACGAGTGATATTTTAAAAATCATAAATGACAAGTCAGATAGTAATACTATTGCAAGCGTAGGGGCTGACTATAAAATTGATGAGATCCACGATATTGATGACGGGATGAAATTAAAGATCGATGAAGATTCAAATTTGATACGTTTTATGTCTAAAACATTATCAAACTACAATGCAATTGATTGCGGTATTTTTAAATGCAAATACGAATTCTTTGATTATTTAAAAGAAGCTAAAGAAAAAGATGAGTGCTCATTGTCCGATGCATGCAATTTACTAATGAGTAAGGGCTTAATGGGTAGTGTAGATATAAAAAGTTACCCTTGGATAGATATTGATACTCCCGAGGCACTTGATTTTATTAATCAAAATCCTAAAAAGTTTATTTAATATCGATTAAACGTAATTTTGCCAGAAATGAATAATATATATTTCTTTGCCAATCAAGTGTATCAGTATGGTCATGCAAAACCAATTTACGATAAGACTGGAGGGGTATTTGTTGTAAATAAATTAAATAGAGCTCTAAGATTTAAGTACTATCTCCGAAATACAGAAATAACTGGCGGTGGAATATTTAAAGCACCGAAAGTATTGAAAAAACCTAAAAATGAAGTTTATGATTTAGAGGGAGTAATAATATCAGGTTCAAATTCAGAAATTAAACATGATAAAAATAAGTCCATTTCAATATTTATTGGCCATGGAGCAGGAGACAAAAAATTTGGAGGATCTGGAAATACTTTAGAAACATATGATTACCATTTTGTGTCAGGACCTAAACACATACACAAGCAAAAAGATATGGATATTCATATTCCAGAAGAAAAGTTAATCAAAATTGGTTACCCAAAATTTGATGATTATATCAATGATCGAATTGATAGAGAAAAATATTATGATTTTTTGAAGATAAGAGATAAAGATAGAAAAAATATATTATATGCCCCAACATGGAAGTGGGGCAATGGCACGTTAGAAATATATGGAAAGAAATTTATCAGGGAGCTCGATAAAAATTATAATCTTATTATAAGACCTCATTTCCATGATAGAGGGAAGATTAAGCTGTTAAAGCTTTGGGCAAAATATAATGGCTATAAAAATGTCTATTTTTCGAATCCAGCGAAAATAATTAAAAATAGCACAATGAATGATTTTGCCATATCAGATTTGATGATTAGTGATACGTCATCAATCATTTATGAATATTTGGTTACAAAAAAACCTATAATCATTGCAAATAATGACTACGACCAGCTTCATAATATGCCAGAAGAAATGAGCGTTCTATCTATAGCAAAAAATTATAATGGTGAGAAATCTGATATTAGTGATATGGTAGCAGAGGACTTAAATAATCCTAACCTGGTAAACCTGTATAATGAAATGCTTAATAATTGCTTTTATTTTAATGATGGAAAAAGCACACAAAGAGCCGTTGACTTCATTCGAAAAATTAAATAAAAACCACTTTCATAGTTAAGTAGGTGGAGTGAAAATATTTTTACCTTCAAATCTTTTTGTGCCATTTACATAGCTGTAATATTTACGACATTCACAAGATAAATATTCAACATCAATAGGTAAAAACTCACGTTTTGCATTTGGCCAATATCTATTTTGAAGTTTAATCATCTCATCACATGTTGCCTCATGGCTTTTAGTACCAAGAAATTTTTGAAGTCTATCTAAAAATGCGACCGCCCCAATACCTGTAGGCACAGGGCTAGTCGGCTTGATAATATCTGGCCGAAACCAAGCAATGTCAATGACTGCCATAAATATTGGAAAATCATTGTTCATTTTAAACTCATGATTTACAGCTTGAGTAGCAACTATTACATCACCGGCAGATCTTTTTATTATTTCACATAAAGAATCTTTAATATCATGAAATAATGTTGTTGCAGCTTCTAGCCTAGAGTACTTTTTACCATTCCATTCTATTTCTTCTACTGGATAAGCTGTTTTATTTGACCAGGAGTCAAAAGCAATCATTTTATTTTTTATTAGTGCTTTATCAGCTAAAACATCTTTAGAAATAGCATCAAGTACTACTCCTTTATTGCACCATCTTGCAAAAAATAATGCTTGAACTAAATCTGGCAGATTTTGTTCGAGGCCCTCAGCAAACTTTATAATAGATTTACTTACACGGTCATCTTCTCTAAACACATTTAGAAATCTACCTTTTTGGAATATTTGATCCTGTGACCAAGGGAATGGCTCTCCTTTTTCCCTTTTTATTCTGATTTGTTCACGTTCTCTACAAAATTTAAAGAATGCTGATACAGGATCTTTTAGATCAAGTCCATTTAATGCATCTGCATATGGATTATTATCACTTTTCATCTTCAACAAATCCTTTCCAATTTTTCATATAAGCAATAAACACATCACTTAACCCCGCTTTAGTTAGCTGCGCTGATGTAAACGGCATCTTTGGAGGATTGTAGTTATCATCTTTAAGGTTTAGACTCCAATCTGGGTAAGGTATTGCTGCTCTACCTACACCAATCAAGTCAGCTCCTTGCATCATAACATCAGTTGCATCTTTTGATGACCAAATTCCTCCTGTACTTATTATAGTAGGCAAGTTTGGAATGGTCTGAGTAAACCATTCAGTTATTGTTTTTTTGTCTTTTGAATATTCATCAGATATTTTAAAACAATCCCAACAAGATAAATGAATAAAATCAATTCCACTCTTTGTTAACATATTCGCAAGCTCTAGACTATCGTCTAAAAATATTCCCATATCTTTTACTTCTGGCGAAATTCTGACTCCAACAATGAAAGAGTCTGGGACAGATTTTTTAATTTCATCGATAATATTTATTAAAAATTTTGATCTATTATGGATGTCTCCTCCCCAAATATCATTTCGGTGATTAGTTTTTTTACCAAGAAACTGAGATATCAAATACCCATGAGCTCCATGGAGTTCGATTCCATCAAATCCTGCTTCCACACACCTGACTGCAGCAGATTTAAAATCAAATATAATGTTTTCTATATCTTTTTGATTAGCAGATTTTGTATAACCTGTTGAGGATTCCTTACAAGGAATTTTACTGGCTGAAATTGGAATATTACCTGTTAATCTTTCTGGTGCTCTCATACCCCCATGAAATAGTTGAGCGAAAACCAAACAATCATGCTCATGAATACTATCTGTTAAAACTTTTAACCTATCAATAAAGGAGTCTTCATAAACTCCAAATTCACCTTCCCATCCTTGGCCGTTCTTAGAAACATGCGTAGCCGCAGTAGTGATAATTCCAAACCCATCTTTTGCTCGTCTTGTAAGCCAATTAATTTCTTCATCTGACAATGTACCATCATGGTGGCTTTGTTTGTTTGTCATAGCAGCTAAAACAGATCTATTTCTAATTTCCTTTTTTGTTCTAGGGAAAACGTAGGATTCATGAGGCTTAGACTTAATATTCATAGGCTTAACTAACGCATCCCTAAATTTTTAAGGATATCATACACTACCCTTGGCTTGTTAGTAATAATCCCATTAGCCCCGATTAAAATTGCTTGCTTGATATCTGTTGTATCATCTAATGTGTAATAATGGACCTCTAATTGCTTTTCTTGTTTGTCTTTTAGCCATGAAGCATGATTCATATTATATTTTTCCAAAGTTTTAGAATAGAATGGTAGTTGAAAAGCATCAAATTTATGTTCATATAAAGGTAACCAACTCCAATACATCATACCTATTATATCGCTCCTTGAAGCTGCTGTAATTATTTGATATGCAGTCATCTTTCTAAATTTTTTAATTATGTTATAATGTGATGATACAATAAGAATGTTATCACTCATTTTATTTTCATTTATTAAATCAATAAGACTTACTAGACCTCTCAGGTTTGAATCTTTGATTTCAATATTAATTCTTTCATCTGAAAAATTTTTAAAAATTTTTTCTAATGATGGAATTTTATATTGCTTAGCAATGAGGCTTGTACGTTCAGTATTATTTTTATAAAAACCATATCCGGCATCTAAAGAATTGATCTCCAACAAAGTCAATTCACCAACATTTTTATTAATTCCCGTTATTTTTAATAAGTTTTCATCATGCACAACTACCCATTCTTCATCTTTAGTTAGCCAAATATCTAGTTCAATTATGTCTGCACCTTGGTTTAGTGCTAACTCAAAAGCTTCAACTGTGTTTGGAGGCAGTTCCAGAGATGATCCCTGGTGAGCAATTATTTGTGGGCAGGGACAATCAAAATAAGATTTCCTATTTTGTGAATATAAACCACTTGATGTTAGAAAGAGGGTTAAGAAAAATAGACAATAGTAAAAAATATTTTTATTTAACAAAAAATAATCTTTTTAAATCAATAGTCGATTAGATCAAACATTGTACCGACTTCAGTAGTACCATTTGCTCTATATCTTTGTCCAGTTTCAAGATCTTCAATAATCCATTTTTTTGGACATTTAGTTTTAATTATTAGCTGAACAGAAGAATTTAATTCTTCAGCTTCTTCTCCACTCTTTAATTTTCTTACGTTTGGCAATTTGACACCTCTTTATTTAATTATTAAATACCTATACTAATCCAAATGTGTTCTTAATCCCTGAAATAACATATTCTATTGCAAGCGCTCCAAGAAGCAATCCAAATACTCTTTGAATTACACTTAATAAAGACATACTTATAGTTTCAACAAGTTTAGAGGATAGCCACATACATATTCCTGCTAAAAACACAGAAAGGGTAACTGGAAAAAAATTAATCATTTTACTTATTATATCTGGTCCCGAATTTTCTGCAATGAGCATCGTTATCGTAATTGACCCAGGTCCAGCGATAAGCGGAATCGCTAAAGGAAATGTTGCCAATGAAATAACTGAGGCTTCATCGAGAGCCGTATCTGCTAAATTTTGGCGTCTTTCGTCTCTTTTTTCAAACACCATTTCAAATGCTATAAAAATGAGAAATAGTCCACCAATAATTTTAAAAGAATTTATATTTATGCCCATGACACTCAATAAAGAATGCCCAAGAATAGAGAAGAAAAATAAGATCACGAATGAGATAACAGTAGCTCTTAAATAGATACGTTTTATTTCATTTTTTTTTAGACCATGAGTTATACCTGCAAAAATAGGAATAAGAGCAAAAGGATCTATTGCTACAAAAATCAGTATGAAATTATTTATGAAGGTGCTTGTGTATGATTCCACCATGGGAAAATTTAATTAATTATCAGTAGTTCAGCGAACGTTTGAATTATAAAGTACTTGGCTTAAA
Organism: Rickettsiales bacterium UBA1997; assembly: GCA_002335845.1. The sequence goes on from DDCV01000051.1 coordinate 6,337, forward strand.
TATCTCAGTCTTCTGAAAATATCCATCCATATAAAAAATACTTATCATGAGAAAAAGAGTCAAAATAATAGAACCTTCAAATCCAAAGTTTCCACCTGTTAATAATTCATGGCCATTTGGTTTTTGTTCAAATAAACTATTAATTTTATTTCCACT
>DDCV01000040.1:0-9400 GCA_002335845.1 Rickettsiales bacterium UBA1997
CTTAATTTATGGAAATAGTATAAGAATCTGTCCAAGAGAGTTTTTTAATTTTTTCTATAAAAAAATTTGTTGATATGATTTATATTTTGTGTTATGATTTGTTCTAGTTTGAAGAAAGTTTAGGTAAAAACTATATAAATACCAAAATTATCTTCTTGTCATGTAAAATTAAATAAAAAAATCATGCCCACAAATGAAGAGTTTTTAAAAAGCTTTATAAACAGAGTTAAGTTGTATAAAGAAAATAAGAACATTGTAGAAAATGTTACCATTGCCGAATCTATAGAGAAAAGTCGGCAAGATCTAGATGATATTGTTAATATATTGGGGTTTAAGAAAGAGGACGGCAAAAGTTGGCAGGATTCTATTTCTGATATTAAAAAACTTAATTCGAAGTACCATCCTGATAAGCACCCTGAATCACAATATATTGCCACAGAAGCATATAAAGAGGCTCTTCCTCTTATTCGTAAGCTAACAGAGGAAATTAACAAAGGAAATGAGCCATCAGAAATTGCTATAGGTGGCCTACCAAATGAAATGGGAGATTTGTCGCTAGAGGAAGATCTAAGAAGTTTTAAATCTACTATATATGTTTCGCAAAATAAAGCTGCGGGACTTGGTGTTAGATTTGACTCGCAGCAGGCTAAAGATGACTTTGTAAAAAGATTTGATCAAAATTTTAGGATGAAAGCCCATAATACTGATAATAATGTGGTTTTTATTTTACCATCTGAAGGTCAAGGCAGTACAGGATATTATGCGTCATTAAATAATGAAGCAGCTATTTCTTTTTCAACTCATCAACAAGCCATGGATTTTGCCAATTATATTGATTTGGATTGGATTAAGGCACAAAGTCAAGTTGAAATTGGAAACTCCGACGGCTTTATTCCGCAAGGAAGGGCGGCATTATATTTCAACAAAGAAAAGCTACCTCCTGAACCAGATATTACAAAATCAAAATATATTGAAACAAGGCAAAGTAGCTTACTTTGCGATGATGGCAAATTAGTTGTTAAATTTAGCAATAAAGATAAAGCGGATATTTTTGCAAGAAGTATTGGTGACGAACTAAATTGCATTTTAGAAGAAAGGACGACAGAGCAATCTTTTAAAATTACAGAAAGTAAAGGTCGAGGATTTTTTGGCTCCTACCTTGCTATTGACCCAAATAGTAAAATTGCCCACATGGCTATAAACTTTACAAGCAAGGAACAAGCTAGTAAATTTGCTAATTGCCTCGGTATTGAAGTAGGTCAATTTGAAGATATAGGAATTAAGCTTGCTTCGGAAGCTTCGACTAACAATCAACTCCCTGCACCCTCTTTTACCTCCACTAGAAAAGGTGCTTCAGCGCTTTATTTTGACCCTTCAGCATTAAACCATGAAAAAGGAGTTTTGCCAATATCTGGTAACCAACGAGTAAACTTGCCCCCGCCTCCCAATGTACAAAACCCATCAGGATATGCTGCAGGGGCTGCAAAAGGTGGGGTTGCAAAAGGGAGTTAAAAAGTAGCGAATATAATGCCGAAGATAAGCTTTATTATACCAAGTCCAAACTTTAGATATACCATATATTTTTAATCTTATGAGGTAATAAAAATCAAAAAATCTATAGTATATATAAAGGCTGGATTTGGTATTATTGGTTATCAACACCAATAGCTTGCGAGATATTTTGGTAGCCATCTTCCTTCACCACCTTGCTTAGATCTTTTTTGATTTCTTAAGCAAGGCCAAATCCTAGGTAAATAAAAGCTGAGTAAATTTGCGCTCTTTTTCGAGCACTAAATTTGAGAAAATTTTGTGAACCCTCAAGCTCTTTAAGGGAAATGGGTTGCTATATTAAGCTTCATCTGGTTAGTCAAAATCTACATATCCCTCGCCTTAAGATATCATATTAAATGCCCGCACCCAAACACAAACTCAAAAAAACATCACCATATTTCTCAATCTTAGCTTGACCAATGCCGCTGATTTTTGACATTTCTTCCAAATTATTTGGCTTATTATTTGCCATCTCTATCAATGTTTTATCATGGAATATGACGTAAGGTGGCAAATTCTGCTCTTTGGCTAACTCTAATCTTTTAGCCTTCAATATGTTGAATAATTCATTTGCAGAATCATTATTGATCTGCAATTTTACTGTTGTTTTTTCTTTATTCTGAGTCGATTTAACCTTAGTCTTTTTGCTGTATTTTCTTAGCTCAATATCATCTTTTTGGCGTAAGAAATTCATGCCTTGCTTAGTAATCTTAATGCCACCATGACCCTCCATATCAACTTTTAGCAAATTTCTGGCGACTAATTGACGAAAAATACTGCCCCATTCTTGTTTACTATATTCTTGACCAATGCCATAAACACTTAATTTATGATGATTAAAACTTTTAATTCTGTCATTTGTGACGCCGAGCAAAATATCAATCAAATAAGATACGCCAAATAATTGTTCAGTGCGATAAGCGCAAGAAATAACTTTTTGCGCAGCAACTGTAGCATTAAAAGTTTTGGGTTTTACTAAGCAATTATCACAATTGCCGCATGGCTGACAATCGTCACCAAAATATTCCAGTAATATTTTTCTGCGACAATTTGCTGCCTCACACAAACCCAATAAATAGCTTAATTTTTGCCTCTCAATTCTTTTTTGATTATTGGCAGCATTAGAATTTTCGATAAAACTCATTTGCATAGCAATATCTTTAAGGCCATAAAACATTATAGCATTGGAAGGTAAGCCGTCGCGTCCCGCTCTACCTGTTTCTTGATAGTAACTTTCAATATTTTTTGGGATATTCATGTGTGCCACAAATCTAACATCTGGCTTGTCAATACCCATGCCAAAGGCAATGGTTGCCACCATGATAGCATCTTCTCTTTCCAAAAATATCTTTTGGTTTTGAGCGCGAATAGCTGAATTCATGCCAGCATGATAAAGAAAAGCATTAAAACCTTCCTCTTTTAAAAATTGCGTTACTTCTTCGCATTTCTTGCGTGAGATGCAATAAACTATACCACTTTGTCCTGGGTGATTTTCCTTAATAAAATTCACCAATTGTTTTTTAGGGTTATCTTGAATTGCGATAGTATAGTTAATATTGGGGCGATCAAAGCCGGCAATAAATTGCTTGGCATCCTTTAGCTGCAAGCGCTCAATAATATCTTTGCGAGTTGGACTATCTGCGGTTGCTGTCAGGGCAATCCGAGGAGTTTGTGGAAATTTATCGGCAAGAATTGCTAATTCAGCGTAAGATGGGCGAAAATCATGACCCCATTGCGACACACAATGTGCTTCATCGATAGCAAATAATGAAATTTTAGCTGTAGTTAATAACTCTAGAAACTCTGGTAATAATAATCTTTCTGGCGCTACATAAAGAATATTAAGTTTATTATTTCTAATCATGTCCTTGACTTGATTAGCCTGCGAAAAAGAAATATTAGAGTTAATAGTAGCCACATTAACTCCACATTGCTCCAAAGCACTAACTTGATCTTGCATTAAAGCAATTAAAGGTGAAATCACCACAGCCAAGCCATCTAATATTAAAGCCGGAATTTGATAGCATAAAGACTTGCCGCCGCCAGTTGGCATTAAAACAAAGCTATTATTACCAGCTAAAGTATTAGTTATGATAGCTTCTTGAAAGCCACGAAATTTATTGTACCCGAAGGTTTGCTGTAGGATTTGTAGGGGCTCTTGGGCGGCCATTATTGATTTATTAGTAGATTTTATGGACAATTGTCTGATCTTGTTTTGTTGGTTAGGGAGCTTATTGATATAGGTTTTAACTAGTCAAGACCCTTTGTATTTCCATGCTAAATAATATAAATGCAATCCATTAACCCGCGCACTAACTAGTTAAAATCAAGATTTTTACAATTCACTCCAACGGCTTGCTGTATATTGCTAAAACCGTCTTCCTTAACCATCTTGCTTAGATCTTTTTTTATTTCTTCAACAAGGCCAAATCCTTGATAAATAAAAGCTGAGTAAATTTGCACTAAAGATGCGCCTAGTTTTATTTTTTCATAGGCTTGTTTAGCGCTTGAGACGCCGCCAACACCAATTATTGGAACCTTACCTTTGGTTAATTTATAAAAATTAGCCAAAATCTCATTTGATTTATCAAATAATGGCTGGCCACTTAACCCACCATTTTCTTGCTGCTTTTTGCTTTTAAGATTAAGTTTGCGATCAATTGTGGTATTAGAAATAATAATGCCGTCTATCTTTTGTTTAATAATTATTTCAGCTATTTTTTCTTGCTGTTGGCTGCTCAAATCCGGAGCTATTTTTAGTAAAATCGGTACATTTTTTAACAATTTATTTTTTAGTAAATCTTTTTGAGTCATAATTTTTTGTAAAAACTCTGCAAGATTTTCTTCTTTTTGAATGTCGCGTAGATTTTTGGTATTTGGTGAGGAAATGTTAATAGTGATGTACGAAGCGTTGATATAGAATTGATTAAGCATTTTGATATAATCATCGGCAAAGTCTTTGGTATCTTTATTCTTGCCGATGTTAATGCCTAAAATTATTTTATCTTTTTTTGAATCAAGGCTCTCATGACACCATATTTTACTGATATTTTTATCAATTACACTGCTGCCTAGATTATTGAACCCAAGTCGATTAATTATAGCTTTATCTGATCTTAGGCGAAACATTCTTGGTTTAGGATTGCCAATTTGTGGCTTGGGAGTTACAGTGCCGATCTCAATGAAGCCAAAGCCAAACTTTTTGAGCGTTAAGGCGGCCTCAGCATTTTTATCAAAACCAGCAGCAAGTCCTATTGGGTTTTCAAAATTAATATCCCAGATATTATTTTGTAAATTTTGATATTTCTTATTAAAACAAAAAAGGGTGCAAAAATTAGGTAGGAATTTAAGTAAATTTATGGCTAAATTATGAGCTATTTCTGCTTTAAAGCAAAAAATGATTGGTTTAAATATTTTATAAAGCGACATAATCGTTTTTATTGATCAATTACAAAGTTTGAATAGCACAAGATTTGTTATAAAAAACATTGTTATAATTTTATATTATTTTTTTACCTAATGAAAAGTTTTTGTTATCGTGTTTATTATGAGGATACTGATGCCGGAGGTGTGGTCTATTATGCTAATTATCTTAAGTTTTATGAAAGAGCGCGAACAGATTTTTTGCGTGATTTAGAAATTATACAAAGTGATCTTATAAAATATCATGATTTGATTTTTATAGTAAGTAAGTGTGATATAAAATATATTAAGCCAGCAAAACTAGATGACGCTCTGAGTGTTGATATTAAGATTGAAAAGATAGGCGCGGCATCTATAGAAATTATACAACAAATTAAAATTGGTAATATTTTAATAAATGAGGCTGTGGTAAAAATCGTTAGTGCAGGATATAGCAATTTTCGTCCTAAAAAAATACCAAACGAAATTATAAAAAAACTAAAAGATCATGTTTGATAATTTTTCCAACAAAATTTCAGGAATTTTTGATAAAATTTCACGACGTAGATTCATATCCGAAGATGATTTAAAAGAGGCTTTGCGTGAAATACGAATAGCATTATTAGAAGCCGATGTATCACTTTTAGTAGCAAAAGATTTTATTGCCAAAATTAAAGAAGTTGCTGTTGGGCAAGAAATTTTTAAAAGCGTATCGCCAGGGCAGATGGTGATAAAAATTGTTAATGATGAGCTAGTCAAGCTACTCGGCAGTGAGAAATCAGAAATCAATCTAAATATTGCACCTCCTGCTATAATATTGGTAGCAGGATTGCAAGCTTCTGGTAAAACCACCTCTTGCGCTAAATTAACAAATTTGCTCAAAAAGCAAGGCAAAAGAGTGTTGCTAGCTTCGCTTGATGTTTATAGGCCGGCAGCGGCAAAGCAGCTGCAGATTTTAGCAGATCAGCTTGAGGTTGATTGCGCAGAATTTAACAGTGACGAATCCCCGTTAAACTTAGCTTTGTCTGCTAAAAAAAGAGCTCAAGATTATAATTATGATGTTTTAATTTTAGATAGCGCTGGTCGCAACATTATTGATCAGGATATGATGCAAGAAATCATTGAGGTTGAGAAAAAAATAAATCCGATAGAGACCTTGCTAGTGGTGGATGCTATGATAGGTCAGGACGGAGTTAATGTGGCTAATAAATTTAAAGAAAGCCTTAATTTAACTGGAATTATATTAACCAGATTAGATGGTGATGCGAGGGGAGGAGCAGCTCTTACTATGAAAGCTATCACAAATTGTCCAATAAAGTTCATTGGAGTTGGCGAGAAGATTGATGATTTTGAAGAATTTCACCCAGATAGAATTGCTTCAAGAATTGTGGGCATGGGCGATGTTGTGACTTTGGTAGAAAAGGCTAAAGAATTTTTGGATGAAGAAAAAGCTGAAAAAACTGCCAAAAAATTACAAAAAGGTCAGTTTGATTTAGAAGATTTGTTATCGCAAATCAGAAATATGAAAAAAATGGGAGGTATTGCCAAAATCACAAAAATGCTTCCTGGAATTGGCAAAATTCAAAAACAAATTGAGGAAAAGGGAGGGTTAGATGGTGAGATAAAATTACAAGAAGCATTAATTTTATCTATGACAAGACAAGAGAGAAGAAAGCCAGAAATTCTAAATTCTTCACGAAAAAGAAGAATAGCTGCTGGCTCTGGCGCAACAATTCAACAAGTTAACAGCTTGCTTAAAAAATATAAGCAAATGCAAAAAATGGTGCGCAAAGTTAGCGGCAAAAATTCTGAAGAAATTGAGGGAATGATGTCGCAATTTTCAGGATCAAAAGCACCAAATTTTAATAATATTGTTAATTTGAATAAATAAATGCCAGAATTTAGTCAAAGCAAAAAGCTAAATCATAGTGCTAAGCAAATGTTTGATTTGGTAATGGATATCGAAAAATATCCTGAATTTCTGCCTTGGTGCAAAAAAGCGCAAATTATTGAAGTAATTTCAGAAAATAACCTTGAGGCTGATTTATTAATTAATTTTAAAAATATTTTTGAAACCTACCGCTCTAATGTAAGTTTTGGCCAAAAAGATGACAGATATTTTATCGATGTTAAAGCTATCTCAGGCCCTTTTAAGCTATTAGTGAATAATTGGCAGTTTAGTGAGTTTGGCGATAAAAGCTGTGAAATAAATTTTCATGTTGAATTTGAGTTTAACTCAAAAATTCTTACCAAATTAATTGGCTTTATTTTTAAAGACGCCAGCAAAAAAATGGTCAAAGCTTTCGAAAAAAGAGCTAAGGAAATTTATAATTGAAACTATTGTCAAAAATGTATAATCAAGATAACATTTTCGCTAAGATAATTCGCCATGAAATACCAGCTGATGTGGTTTATGAAGATGATTTGGTTTTGGCTTTTAACGATATTTCAAAGGCGGCGCCAATTCATATTTTGGTTATTCCAAAAGGAGAATTTACTAATTTTGTTGATTTTGTGCAAAAAGCAAAATCTGATGAGGTTGCAGATTTTTTTAAAAAAGTTTCTAAAATTGCCAAAAAAGCAGATATAAAAAAAGAAGGTTTTCGCATTATTTCAAATATTGGCGATAATGCTCATCAAACTGTAGAGCATTTTCATGTGCATATTTTGGCAGGAAGGAAATTAGGGCCTTTATTGGTTAGTGGTGATACCAATTCCAACCTTTAATGATAAATTTAACCTTCTTATTTTTGGTCTAAAATTCAATCAAGAAAGCTTATGTATATCAATATACACCACGCTTTCTTGATTGAATTTTATCCTCAAAACTAATTTGATTAAACATATCATCAAAGGCTGGAATTGGTATAATTTAAAAAGATAATTTTTATGAAAAAGAAAGCAGGGCAAGGTACACAAGTAGTTCATTTGGCAAGAAATCCAAAAGAACAAGGATGGATGGTGAATCCGCCAATTTATCAAACTTCAACTATTGTTTTTCCTAAAATTAAGGATCTACTTTATGCCGAAAGAGGTTATTCTGATAATGATAAGGTTAAGCCCTATGAATTAAAATATGGACGCTATGGTACGCAGTCTAATTTTTCTTTAGAAAAAGCCATAGCTGAGCTTGAAAATGGCTATAATAGTTTTGTAACATCTTCTGGTGCGGCTGCTATAAACACGGCTTTGATAGCATTTCTTGGCCAAGGTGATCATATGCTATTAGTTGACAATACTTACTCCCCAACACGAGCATTTGCTGATAAATTTCTTAAAAAATTTGGTATAGAAACCACCTATTATGATCCGAAAATTGGCTCTGACATAAAAAGTCTCATTCAAAAAAATACCAAAGTGATTTTTATGGAGTCACCAGGTTCTTTAAGTTTTGAGGTGCAAGATGTAAAAGCTATTTGTAAAGTGGCTAAATCTCACAATGTTGTAACAATACTAGATAATTCTTGGGGCAGTGGCATTTATTATAAGCCATTAAATCATGGTGTTGATGTTTCTGTAATGGCGACAACAAAATATATTAATGGTCATTCTGATGTGATGATGGGTGCTATCACTATTAAAAAGAAACATTTTCGCGTGATGTATGAAGCCTTCCGTTACATGGCAGTAACGGCTGCGCCATTTTCTTGCTATTTAACGCAAAGAGGTTTACGCACTTCTAAATTACGTATGGATTATTGCTATAAAACTGCGCTTGAATTGGCAAAATGGCTAGAGCAAAAGCCAGAAGTTCATAAGGTTTTATATCCAGCGCTTGAATCTAGCGAAGATTACAAATTATGGAAGAGAGACTTTACTGGAGCTGCTGGCTTGTTTACCATAGTTTTAAATAAAAAATATAGCAATGAAGCTTTATCAAGAATGATTGATAATTTGCACTATTATGGCGTTGGTTATTCTTGGGGAGGTTATGAATCATTGATTTTGCCATGCAATATTTCACAAGTTAGATCGACAGTAAAATGGCCATATGGCGATAAAACCTGTTTAAGGATTAATGTTGGTCTTGAAGATTTGGAAGATCTAAAAGAAGATCTTGATGAGGGTTTTAAAAGGCTAACAAATAATATCTGATGATAAATAACACAATTAAAGAAATAGCGGATAATTTCACTCAAGAGATATCTAGGGTGAAATCGGGTCAAGAATTAGAGCAATTAAGGATAAATTTTTTGGGCAAGAAGAGCGCCATAAATAGTCTTTATAGTGATTTAAAAAAAGTTTCGATTGAAGAAAAAAAAGATCTTGGTGCCAAGATTAATAATCTGCGATCTGATATTACGCAAAAAATAAATGATCTAAAAAGTGATCTAGAAATTTTTGAGATAAATCAAAAATTAGAAGGTGAAAAATTAGATCTCACCGAGCCAGCAAGATCAGAATTTAAAGGAATTTTACATCCGCTGACAAAAGTTAAGGAGGAGGT